>NZ_JBMKHN010000013.1:0-135518 GCF_049238425.1 Enterobacter cloacae complex sp. IR5401
GTTGGTTATTTTGAACTTTTGCTTTGCCACGGAACGGTCTGCGTTGTCGGGAAGATGCGTGATCTGATCCTTCAACTCAGCAAAAGTTCGATTTATTCAACAAAGCCCATCAGGAATACTTTACAAGTTGTTGAGGAAGGAAGGTAAAACTCAGGATATCTTAGATTTGTTGAACGCAAATAATCAAGAGTTTCAACTTAAGCCAGAAGGCAAAGTTCTTAAACATCTTCTAAATTACCATTATCTTGATAAAGATAATTTAGTTAGATTAAGAAGTGAAAAAGGAAGTTTCGTTCAACAAATTGAAGGTGATTTTGGCTGGGAGTGTAATCACATTGGTGATATCGCTAAATCAATAAATAATATGACAATAAGTTAAAGGCTCGAGTTGATTTTATGAGTTAGGGGGGGGGCAACATATTACTTAAGTTATCGCTCATGCAAAAGGTTGGAGTGATAGCTTAATTTGGTGCACTTACAGACACCCACATCTTAGTGAGCCATCTAATCGTAAGTATGAAGGTTTTGATGATACTCTCCCTATCCTTTAGGTATACTTCTAAGTTAAGAAAAAAGAATCGCAATAACGATTCTTTTTTCTATAGAAAGATAGGGAGTTCATATTATGAAAAGCTAGCTATAACTTGTTGGCGAACTGTTGCTTTCATCGTTAATCCATTGTCCAAGAAAAACTGAAAATATGTAAGAGCCTGTTGTTTGTCTATAATTCCACGGCGAACAGCCTCTTGCAGTAATCCACCATGACGAGCGGCTTTAACTCCGCGTTCTTCACATGTTTTATATACGGCATTATCAGCGGATAAGCATGTAGCATCATGAATACTTGCATTAACAACGCAACTTATATCAGCATATTTCAAAGCTCTTCGTCTGGTTTTGATTTCTGCCATCTCAACTAAATGCTCTGGTTCATAATCGTTGGTAAAATTGTAAGCGAGTTGAAGCCTGGCCAACTCTTCTTGGACATTAAGATTGTACTTTGCTTTTAGTTCCTCGCAAACATAGGGATCAATCCATACGCCTCCCGGATAAATTTGCCAAATAAGCCCTAAACATCCGCCTTCGTAGAAATCAGATAACACATTCGTGTCGATAACACATCTAGGGCATTCAAACGGCATCCTCTCCAGCCTCCTGTTCGTCGTACCACTCATCCAGAAGACTACTGAGAGCTTTTCTATCCAGTTCTAAAAGTTCAGATATGAAGGTCTCCGACGCGGAACCGGCTTCCCAAGCTTTACGCGACAATACGGTTAAACGGCCTTTATAATTTAGTGCTTCTCTAATTGGACTCGGTTCATACCTCATCCAACCTTTACGATTGGCAGTTGCCCATAGATAACCAGTGTTTTGTTGAGTGATTAACTTGCATTTACTGAGGCGATCAATGATGCAAGTAGCCGAAACTCTAAAAATGCTTTTTAGCCGTAAAACGGTTTCTTCATAAGCCCAACCACCACCTTGCATGACAAACTGTTTTCTTAATGCGCTTTCTGGCACCAAGAAACAAGCTGCAAAGTGGTTTGCAACTTTCTCTTCTGGAGAAGTCGCTCTACCTTTGGTTTTATAACTTTTGGCAGGGCCGTCATACTCTTCACGATGGAATATAAGATGTGCATATTCATGGCAAATACTGAAAATTTGGCGCTCTACTGAAATACTGTCATGAACATTCACATATATTGCAGTGCCGTAATTGTTCGAAAACGCAGAAAATCCGAACACCATTCCCTTATCACTTTCCTCGCGATTGAAAGGAATAACACGGATATCAGACGCTTCCAGAATAGCTACAATATCACCAACGCAGGTAGCGTTACCGATACCGAGACGGAAACGCTCTTCCATAGCCTTATCTTCTACTCTTCGCAAGTCTTCTTCTCTTGCAGTGAAGATAGGCATTGAGTTAGGAAGATCTTCAGGCAAATTCGCCTCAGCAGCCTCCTCAATTGCGTTGATGTTTTTCAACTTTTCAATCAACTCATTGCGGAGTTTCGCGTCCAACAAATCTGGGCTATCTGCTCGCATTGCAAAACGAAACTCGCCATCATCTTGATCATAAAAATACCCGATAGGCTTATCGAAAATCTTGCAGAGCAAGATGAGTTGAGTAACGCTTGGAACGCCCTGAGCTTGCTCAAACTTGCTGTAGGTTTGACGGACAACACCGATCGCATCTGCGACAGCAATTGCGCTCATTCCTGCGTCGTTTCTGGCTTGTACTAAGCGTTCGGCTATACGTTGTTGAATGTTCATATGTCACCTTCGTTTAACAACGGTGGCTCTTCTAAGATGATATAGGTTAATTATTGCTAACATTATGGATGCAGAGTCACAAAAATCATAGTCAATATTGTGCTAATTCCATAAAATTCTAACCAACCAAGAAAAACTACTTGAATTTATATTAATTTCATTAATATCAATCACTTAAATTCATGTTGTCTACTCATACGTTGCTTGCTGCCTGACGCCAGCGGCTGATCAAGGTTTCTGCTTTGTGACGAGCCAGCGCCTTCCTCCAGTGCATATCTGCACCAGTCACACTCAATTCACCTGTTACGAGATTGGCCCGATATGTCGTATCAAGTACTGTAACCTCTCCACCTTGAGCCAGTTTTAATGCTTGAACAGGATTGATTTGTAGCTTTCTTAACCTCGCCCAGCTCAAGATTTCTTTAGCTAGAGATTCAACTTCATCGCTCACTGCACTTTGTTCCTGACGTATAGCATGTGCGGCTTTCATATAGCTTTCGGCTCTTGTTCTGTCATAGTCGGAACAATCACCGACAGTAATGCTTAAAGCGAGCGCCTCAAATTGATCAGCAGGTGAAACACGCTGATTTGATTTGTGGTTTCTGATGTCTTCCGCAATCTGTTTTCTCTGTTCTCGGCTTAATTGACCGATTTCAAATTGTTCTGGCTGTACTTCGCCAGATGGCATAGTCAGATCTAGCGGATAAATAGGCGGTGAATCTGTGTGTTTTTTATACTCGGTACAGTTATTGACACGAGTCCAAGAGGGCGCAGACGCGCCCTTAAGGTCAAAATCCGGATCGGCGTGGTCTGAAGATTTAGGTTTCATCTTCATAATTCGATAAGAATGGAGGCGCGTTTCTACGGGCGGAATGCTGGAAGCAGGCATAACCAAACCCTTAATAGATTTCTGATATTCGCCATAGCTGGTCGGCTCGTTTTTGTATTGATACCAGGCGCGGAGGACAAGCCTGGAGCGGGAAACAAAAGGGCCACCCTGCAAAGTGATGTAACCCTGCCAATCTCCCGCATGAGCCGCGCGATGCAGCTCTCCAAAGACAGGGCTAACTTTGTCAGCTAACTCCTGATTTCTCAGGCGACGCAGCTCACGCCAGACTGACACTGGCGCTCCCCCTACAAACTGGAATTGCCGTATACCCCAGCATGACGCCCAGGCTGTTGCGTGCTTAGCGGTTTCCTTCAGAGGGCGTCCACTTTCATGATCGCTCTCGCCGTCAAGAGCGTAACCATCAATGTTTTTTGAGATGTATTTGACGACATAACCCGTAGCGCTACCAAGAGCTGGATCAATCGGCTTAAGTTCAAAGCGGGGCTGCTTACCAGACTTGCCAGTTAGCTCTTCCGCATCCTCACGCGTTGCGTAGTCTTCCATAACCTCTTTCAACTCCCCAGTGTGCTCTGGGGCTGTAAACAGCAGGCCATGCCAGTGCGGAGTACCGTCATGATGGGATTCAGCTACACGAAGACCGAAAACAGGAATTTCGCGGCGTGCGAGTTCAGCGCGAATCTGTTGCCAAATTTGATTGAGATACCGCTGTGAACGGCGTGGGCTTGCTCCGTTCCACTTGTGGTTACGGTGTCCAAACGCGGTATAGGCATGATATTTAGATGGGGCCGTGAGCGTGAAGAAACTTCCGGCATAACCGCTTTCCGTTGCCACCTTCTCAAAACCACCAATACGCGTCATAAGTTCTACACGGCGTTTTTCAGGGTTCGATACGCTTTTATCAATCTGCTCTATCAGCGACATGCGCTCACCAGTAACCTGATCTTCAAGTTCCAGGCGGCTCATGATTTCCCTGCTACGTTTGCGGCGCGCATCCCACTGTTTAACGTGATTTTTGCTGCAATAGGGGGAAACATCGCGGCGCACATCACCAAAGGCAATATGCAGATGTTCACGCCAGCGGCGCGCGTACTTTCGCAGCAGGCGTGACCAAAAACGATCATCAAGAATTTTTCGAATTGAAGCGGCCATTTCATCAAGTGGCATTTTGCGCCGTGAAGCCCAGGGCGCGATTAGCCCGAAGTAAGCAATTAGCCTTGAGCCTTCACGCAGCATTCGTTTGCTGTAATCCACAGGGCTAAGTACAGCATAGGTTTCACTCACTTCAGCTAAGGCAGCATTTGCATAAATAGCGATATCCTGAGCAAGTAAATCAATATCTTCGTCCGTGCTGTCAGCCAACTGATTGAACCGGCGCGTTAGCTCACGAAGGTTTTCAAACGTATGAAACAGTGGGTTTAATTCGGAAGAAATGATCCAGTCGCTGCCAACAGGCACGGCGTATTGCTCTGTAACTGCTCGCACGTGGGGAAGGTCGCGTGCCACGATATTGCGAAGGGTTAACTTTGCGATGTGACGCCCTTTGTCAGCGTGTACGGCATTTATGCGGGAGGAAACGCGGCGGCGGATAAATGTAGGTAGTGGCTTGAGGGTATCTTCAACCCACGCGAAAAACTCCTGCTCTTGACCCAGTTCATATAGATCAACAGCGGGAGTCTTATCGACAGCGATGGCTTGTTTGGGTTCATTCCACGGATAGGCGTACCGGGTCGCCTCGTTAAAGCTGCCCGGTTTATCCGTAGTCATAGAGTGAACACGACGCGCCTGAGTCACCGGCTCACCCTAGATTGTCACAGTGTCGCCGGGCTTTACTTCCCGCGCGTCACGTTCGGAATAACTGATTATCTCGGTGTTGCTGTAACCACCCTCACTAAGAACCTCAACGCGCGTGATCCAGAAATTACGGTATGGGCGCACGTCCAGAACCTTAGTTACTACCGCCTCAACTGTATTCATCAGAACACCTCCTGATCTTCAAAAGCACCAGAAGCCACCATTTCTGAATAAGTCGTATCGCCCATTACAGCACCACAATCAGGACAGCCACCGCCTACGCGCCCACAGCAATCACAGACACGCAGAGTGCCAATCACCTCGCCAGCCAGATTACGAGTTTTAGCCCCAACTGAGCGCCGAACTTCAAAAGGCTTAAGGGTGAACGGGTAATAAATTTGGCGCGTGTCCGCGGTGTCACTACCTGAAAAAACGGACACACAACCTTCATTGTTATGAGCGGCGATTAATGCCCCAACCAGGTCACGGTGATCAGTTGCCGTGAAGAGCTTTCCATAAGCTGTGAAATCAGCCGTTGCGCTGGCTGGCAGGTATGGCGGATCACAGTAAATTACTGTGTTTTCAAATACACGGCTGGCAACAGGAATGGTGTAGCGGAAATCCGCACAAAGAAACTGAGCGCCTTTCTGATATGCCCTTTTAGCAAAGTGCTGAATCTCCGCCACAGGGAAAATTGGCTTGCGGCGATGTCCAAAAGGTACATTGAATTCATTCTTTGCATTTACACGATACAAACCGTTATAGCAGTGACGATTCAGATAAAGGAATAGGGCGGCGAATCTTATAAATTCTTCAGGATAATACAGCCTGTCATCGCGCCCTTTATTATCAGTGCAAGAACGAAAATCACGATTGAATACATTAAATTCATTTCGATACTGATAATATGATTCTTTATTATTTCCGCCTTCAAAAAGTTCAGCGGCGGCATTCAACAAACCTTCAGTGTTACTTTTCAGAATCGAATAAAAATTGATAAGCGCGGCATTGCTATCGCACAGAATATAAGTCTTATAGTCAGTATTCAGGAAAACACTGCCACTGCCCACGAAAGGCTCAACCAGGCAATCACCTTGGGGCAAAGCATCAACCACATGTGACATAGCGCGAGACTTGCCGCCCGCCCAGATAAGAGGGGAGTTAAACATTTTTACGCTCCTTGTTTACTGCGACCTGTTCTCTGTTGACGATCCAATCTTCCAGGCAGCGGTAAATTTCATTAGTGGAAAGCTTTTCTTTCTTCATCAGGTTTAATTTGATACGCAACAACCCAAGCAGGTGTGCGCGGTCATTTGTTTGAATGGTCATGTTCAATCCTCTGAAAAAAGATAAAGCGAAGCCCCGGCAAAAATGCCGTATATAGATCAGTTCAAAGTGTCGTTATTAAATCAGCGCGTGCTGTTATTCCAATACGCTTCTAATTCTGCGGAAAATAATTCGCAAATCGAACCGCCTGGAAGAATTGAAAATTGAATGCCTGTTTCTTTACAACGTACCTCAAAACCATTTCGCGCAATATCGGAAAGAGCCATACCCTGAACAACATTACGTGATCTGCTGTATTGATGATCGGGGCCGTAACCACTACGCGATAAAGTGCGCGCACCATTTTGCCTTGTCGCATTCAAACGGTTTCGAGCTTCGATAACTGCCGCTGTTGAAGTTGCCATTAGTGCCTCCGATGTAGCTGATCGATAGTCTGTCGAGCTTGAGACAATCCGAAGTCCAGCCCCAGATAATTACCATCTTTGGTTATTTGATAACGCTGACGTGAATACGGCTTTTTGCGTGGCAGCTTCAGGATTGTGAAGCCGCGATAGATTGCTGTTTTGCTGTTGATCTGGATAAGCATTTTAATCCCTGTACCTGTATACCCGCTGTTGTCATGCAATGCGGCGTTGCTGGCTGTGACTGTGCCGCTTGTGCGTTGAATGCTGGTTACCAGTTACACGGCGATATGTTTTCTTATCTCGCATCAATCGATCAATGAAGTGCTTTTCTTCCGGGGTAATCAGGGCGCGGCAGTGTGCCACTGCATCCCAATATTCTTGCAGCATGATGAAACGCTTAGGGCGCTTCGAACCAGGCATGCCTTCACGATGTACTGGCAATTGTGCGCGGTCCATCAGGTTGCGAACGCTCTTTAACGTGCGCCCAGTCAGATAAGCAAACTCAACTGGCGTGACGAAGATTTGTTTTTGCAATTCTTCGGTATTCATATCCCGGATGCTTTCAGCCTGCGCGGTGGTCATTTTGCACGTGCGAGCAACGCGGGCATTGTCTAACGGGAATTGGCGTAAATGTTGAGATCCCGAAGTTAAATTGATTTCTCGTGATTCTGTCATTTGTTAGACTCCTAAGTTAACCATTTATGAGGCTTACTAAGTTCATTTATGGCTTGTATGACATTGTCTCGACTTGAGCTAAATGTCTCGTATGTAGGTAACTATATGGAGAACTCGTAATCGTGTCAATTTCCCAAGGCGAAAAACTAGCCCTGATCCGTGACTCTGAAAGGCTAACAAAACAACAACTTGTTGATTTAGTTGGGCTTAACTACACGACTTATCACGGATATGAACGCAATAAATCCAAAATGACTTTAGAGGCAGCTGTAAAAATCTTCGGACATCCCAGATTCAACAAATATCAAGACTGGTTCATGTACGATCGGATCGACCCAAGTCGGGGCCAGATCGCACCGGCTCTCGCACACTATGGGCACGAAACAACTCAATCAGACCACTCCGGGAAACAGATTGGTTAACTTTATATAAACATTACATTTTCACTATTTGTTACCAGGATAGTGAATTCACCATTGGAGGGCTTCACTATGTCAGTTAAGAAGCTCGAAGATGGACGCTACGAAGTTGATGTAAGGCCGCGCGGGCGCGATGGAAAACGCATTCGGCGGAAGTTTGATAGAAAGGCAGATGCCCACGCATTTGAACGCAGTATCATTGCCAAATTTCAGAATCATGATTACCTGAACAAACCGGCAGATAAACGAAAACTAAGCGAGTTTATTGCGCTCTGGTGGCAGTTGATCGGACGAAACAAAAACTATGCAAATCGCAGATTGAGTGCGGTTAACTGTATTTGCCAAGATATGGGTGACCCTATGCTTTACCAGCTTGATGCACGATGCATTATTGATTACCGGGCATACCGGCTGGAGCAGGGGATCAAGGCTTCAACGATAAATCATGACCTTTTCGCCTTGAGTGGGATTTTCAAGTCAATGGCGGAGATCGACGAGTTCCACGGAGAAAACCCCGTAACGTCTGTTGCCGCGTTGAAAGAACCCAAAACCGAAATGTCATATCTCACTCAGACCGAAGTTGATCGGCTTTTGTCGTTATGTACGGGTGATTACTACCGCATAGCAATTTTGCTGTTGGCTACCGGTGCGAGGTGGGGGGAGGCATACAATCTGAAAGCGGAAAACATTGTCGGTAACAGAGTCATGTTTACCCTGACAAAAAACGGCGAAAGGCGCGTTGTTCCGATATCGGATGATATCGCCAGGATAATTAAACACAGGGAATCAGGGCGGCTTTTCCGAGTCAGTTACAAGACATTCCGTTTGAGGATGAAAGAAGCAAAACCCAACTTGCCAGATGGACAGGCGGCCCACGCTTTGCGGCATACGTTCGCAACGCACTTCATGATGAAGGGGGGCAACATCATTGCCTTACAGCGAATTTTGGGTCATGCGGATATTTCGCAAACGATGGTTTACGCACACTTTGCACCAGACTATTTACTGGACGCTGTGAGCTATAATCCTCTCAGTGGAATGTCCACATTGTGTCCACACTCTGGAGGCAAAGCGGGGGATTTGCGGGTTAGTTAAGTCTGTAAAATACTGATTCGGCGCAGTACTTTACGGGGCTGCGCCTGTCAGAATCCCACCATCAAGGGGAAGGTCAAGGGGGAAATGTGAATATCAGCGATGTTGCGAAAAAAACCGGCTTAACCAGCAAAGCGATTCGCTTTTATGAGGAAAAAGGGCTGGTGACGCCACCGTTGCGCAGTGAGAACGGCTACCGCAGCTATACGCAGCTGCATCTTGATGAACTGACGTTACTGCGCCAGGCAAGACAGGTAGGATTTAACCTTGAAGAGTGCGGCGAGCTGGTTAACCTGTTTAACGATCCGAAACGCCACAGTGCCGACGTGAAAAAACGTACGCTGGAAAAAGTGGCGGAGATCGAACGCCATATCATCGAATTACAGGCGATGCGTGAGCAACTGTTACAGCTGGCAGAATCCTGCCCGGGAGATGACAGCGCCGAGTGCCCGATTATCGACAATCTTTCCGGCTGCTGCCACCGTAAAACCCACGCCTAACAGGCTTTAACCCGCAGGGTAATACCTTCCACCGCGATGACCTCAACCCGCGTGCCGGCGCTGAGGTCATCATCGGCCACCACCGGCCACGAACTGTCCCCCACGCGCATATGACCGCGTCCGTTTATTAGCGTGTTATCAAGCGTAAAGCGTTTACCCACGATCTGCTGCCCACGCTGGTTGAGATGCGCGTCGACCGGCTTCTGCGCCTTCACCCGTTTGTTCAGCCAGCGCCACCACAGCCAGGCGGCCAGCAGCGTCAGCACGGCAAACAGCGCGCCCTGCCACTCCCAGCCGACAGGCAGCAGCCAGACGACCAGCCCGGTAATCACCGCGGCAACCCCGCTCCACAGCAGATAACCGTTGCCGCCAAGCATCTCGGCGGCCAGCAGCAGTCCGCCAAGGCTTAGCCAGAACGCATGAGGATGTGCAACGATGAGCTCAATCATTTTTTACGCTCGTTTCCGCCGTCTTTGATCAGTTCGGCAATTCCGGCGATAGACCCCATCAGGCTGCTGGCATCCAGCGGCATCATCACCACTTTGCTGTTGTTCGCGGAGCCGATCTCCTTCAGCGCATCGGTATATTTTTGTGCGACGAAGTAGTTCACGGCCTGGATATCCCCGGCGGCAATCGCCTCGGAGACCATTTGCGTCGCGCGGGCTTCCGCTTCTGCCGAACGTTCACGCGCTTCCGCCTGGAGGAAGGCAGACTGACGGTCGCCCTCGGCTTTCAGGATCTGCGACTGTTTTTCCCCTTCCGCTTTCAGGATTTCAGCCTGACGCACCCCTTCGGCTTCAAGAATATAGGCACGCTTGGTACGCTCGGCCTTCATCTGCGCGTTCATGGAAGCAATCAGCTCTGCCGGTGGGCGCACGTCGCGGATCTCAATGCGTGTCACTTTGATCCCCCACGGATTGGTGGCTTCATCCACAATGTGCAGCAGGCGGGTATTAATGCTGTCGCGCTGGGAGAGCATTTCATCCAGCTCCATCGAGCCAAGCACGGTACGGATGTTGGTCATGGTCAGGTTGACGATCGCCAGCTCCAGGTTGCTCACCTCATAGGCCGCTTTTGGCGCATCAATCACCTGAATAAAGCACACCGCATCGATGGTGACGTTGGCGTTATCCTTGGAGATGACTTCCTGAGAAGGGATATCCAGCACCTGCTCCATCATGTTGATCTTGCGCCCAATTCTGTCCATGAACGGGACGATCAGGCTTAAACCCGGCTGAAGGGTATTGGTGTAGCGACCGAAGCGTTCGACGGTCCACTGGTAACCCTGCGGGACAATTTTGACGCCTGCGCCCACGATAACCAGCGCAACGAAAATAAGGACAGGAACAACGATGAGCATAAAAACCTCCTGTTTTGCATGCCGTAACGAGAAAACTGCGTATTTGTTGAACGTAAGTATATCGGCTAACGAACAGGATTTCGCCCCTGTAAAGAGGTGGGAACCGGACTGGCAGAAATAAAACGCCCCGTTCGGGATGCGGGGCGCAAAGCGTTACTTTTCAGACCAGGTATAGCTGAAGTCAGTGATAAACCCATCCCCGGCGTCAGCGATGGCTTTTGATAAGCCCTGATAGTATTTTTCCAGGCCGATGGCCTCTATCTGCTGGATCTGCTCGCGAACGGGAGCGCAGAACAATACCGCATTGCCCGCCCCGACACGTTTGTTGTTCGGCGGCAGATCGCCAGTAATCGCTTTAAACCAGGTTCTGATCCCTTGCTTTAAGTTGTGCGGCGCTTTTGTAAGATCCTCCTGGCCGGTCAGCACCTGTAGGGTAGGGAATTCATTAGCATTGACGGCGGTTTTCATACGCGCAAAGAACGCGGTAAAAAGCTCAAAAGAGCCGAGATCCGTAACGCGAGGCTTGGTAGTTTTTCCATTTTTATTGCCCATTTTTCCGGCAGGGGCTGTAAGTGCCGGAACCACATTGACCTTATGCAGATCCAGACCAAACAGCAGATTGCAGTGCGCCCGGCGCTCTTTAAGCGGGTAGGACATCAGCACGTCAATAAACGCCGTCGCCTTCACATCGGCCAGGTCATGGTTAATCAGCCATTGCGAGCGGGCAAATTCCGCAGGGGAAACGAACCAGTCAGGCACCTCAGTAAAGCGTCTGGATTTACCCTTGCCGTCAAACTCGAGAAAGTAAGCCCCATCATCAAAAGCAAAATAGCAGTTTTTAAAGCTACCGATTGTGGTGTTAACGATGAGCGCCTTCTTAACAAAATCGACCACCTCTGCACCCATGACAAAACGCGTGAGTTCAGAAGAATTGATGACTTCCATTAATGTTTCCACATCAGGAACACCAGGCTTCAGGGAGGAGAACTCATAAAAGATATGTGTCATGTTGCTGACTTCCTGTAGTGATAGAGGTGACAATAAACAGGCAAAAAGTTTAACACTTGCTATAGGTTAAGGCTATTCGCGCTGCGTAGCGGAAAGGATTATGCTAAAGGCTCTTCTTATCACAGCGGTTAATGGAATCGGAATGAATAATAAAAAAAATCTTCTGGATATCAGGGATGTTGGCTTTCGTGTGGGTGATAACACCATCCTTCAGCACGTCGATTTTTGTCTCTCTCCGGGCGAATTTAAACTGATAACCGGTCCCTCCGGCTGCGGCAAAAGCACCCTCCTGAAAATCGTGGCTTCGCTACTGAGCCCAACGGAGGGAACCATCCTGTTTGCAGGAAAAGATATCGCCACGCTTTCACCGGAAAGCTATCGCCAGCAGGTGTCATACTGCGTGCAAACGCCGTCCCTGTTTGGCGACACGGTGTACGACAATCTGGTTTTCCCCTGGCACATCCGCAACCAAACGCCTGATCCGAAAAAGTTTACCGACGATCTGACCCGGTTCGGGCTTTCGCCGGAGACGCTGACCAAATCGATCGCCGAACTGTCGGGAGGGGAAAAGCAGCGCGTCTCGCTGATCCGTAACCTGCAATTCTTGCCGAAGGCGCTGTTGCTGGACGAAATCACCAGCGCGCTGGATGACGCTAACAAGCGCAACGTCAATGACATTATCCATCGCTACGCCCGGGAGCAGAATATTGCCGTGCTGTGGGTGACGCATGATTCAAATGAAATTACCCATGCGGATGATGTCATCACGCTCAGGCCGCAGGGCGGGAAAATGGAGGAGGCTCACCGTGGGTGAACATAACATAACTAACGAATCGCTGGCGCTGTCGATGGTCCTGGTGCTGGTGGCGATTGTGGTCAGCTACCGGGAAAAGCTGGGGCTGGAAAAAGATATTCTTTGGAGTATCGCCCGCGCGGTCATTCAGCTCATCATCGTCGGCTATGTGCTGAAATACATCTTCAACGTCAATCATGCCGTGCTGACCCTGTTGATGGTGCTGTTTATCTGCTTTAACGCGGCATGGAACGCGCAGAAACGCAGTAAATACATCGATAAAGCGTTCATTTCGTCGTTGATCGCCATCACTACCGGGACCGCGTTAACGCTGGCTGTGCTGGTGCTTTCCGGCTCGATAGAATTTACGCCGATGCAGGTGATCCCCATTTCCGGGATGATTGCGGGCAATGCGATGGTGGCGGTCGGGTTGTGCTACAACAATCTGGGGCAACGGTTCAGCAGTGAACAGCAGCAGCTTCAGGAGAAGCTAAGCCTTGGCGCGACGCCGAAGGTGGCCTCGGCGAGGTTGATCCGCGACAGCATTCGCTCTTCGCTAATCCCAACGGTGGATTCCGCCAAAACAGTGGGTCTGGTGAGCCTGCCGGGCATGATGTCGGGGCTGATTTTTGCCGGTATCGATCCGGTAAAAGCCATTAAATACCAGATTATGGTGACGTTTATGCTGCTCTCTACGGCGAGCCTGTCCACCATCATTGCCTGCTACCTGACCTATCGGAAGTTTTACAACGCGCGCCACCAGCTGGTGGTGACGCAGTTGAAAAAGACGGGGTAATATCTGCTTTTGTAGGCCCGGTAAGCGTTAGCGCCACCGGGCATTTTTTTGCTAGTAGAGCAACGCGTACAGCTGACGACGATATTTCGACGCCAGCGCGTCACCGGTACCCAGCGCGGCCAGGATCTCCTGGAACATCTTCCGCGCCTGTCCGTCTGCGGCGCCCAGGTCCTTCTGAAGATGGCTAAACAGCAGCTCCAGCGCCTCTTCGTTACGCCCCACCTGATGCAGCTGAAGCGCCAGCTGGCTTGCCAGCGCGGCATCCTGCGGGTTGTCCGCAACCTGCTGCTGAAGCTGTTGAATTTCAGGGGTATCGGCCGCCTGTTTAAGCAGGTCAATCTGCGCCACCAGACCCTGATAACGGGTATCCTGATCCTGCATCGGCACCGTTTTCAGCACGGCTTCCGCGTCTTCAGGGCGGTGCAGTGCAATCTGGGTCTCTGCCAGCAGCAGACCAATCTGGCTGTTCTGGTTTGACAGCTGCCACGCGTCTTTTAACAGCGGCAGCGCCTCGTCGTACTTGCCTTCCTGCATCAGCGCCATGGCTTCCTGCGCTTTCAGCTCTTCTTCGCGCGGCAGGACTTTATCCAGCAGAGCGCGGATCGCCTCTTCCGGCTGCGGCCCCTGGAAGCCATCCACCGGCTGACCGTTCTGGAACAGGTAGACGGTTGGGATCGCGCGCAGGCCAAACTGGGAAGCCACCATCGGTTCGGCGTCACAATCCAGCTTCGCCAGAATGAACTGACCGTTGTACTGCGCGGCAAGGCTTTCCAGGACCGGCGTCAGTTGCAGGCAGTGTTGGCTGCGTTCAGACCAGAAGTAGAACAGCACCGGTTTAGTCATTGACTGTTCGAGCGTCTGTTGCAGGTTAGCTTCAGTTATGTTGACGATATTCTGTACGGACATGCGGCATTCTCTTTTATCGGTTTACTCTTTACATGGGGGTAAGCGTGGTCGCTTCAACTCAACCCTGCAAAATTTTGTCCATCATCCGCCCCGGCAGCAGACGTTTCAACCAGCCGACGGCATGGGTCACCAGCGTGACCGGATAGCGCATTTTAGGGGTATCGCTCTCAAACGCGTGGCGCACTTTGGCAACGACGGCTTCTGGCCCAAGCGTAAAACGCGCCGCGATGCCGGGATTTTCGACCGGTTTGTCCGCCTGCGTCTGGTTAACGTTTTCCGTAAAGCGGGTGCGGATCGGGCCGGGTTCAATCAGGCTGACCTTAATACCGCTGTGGCGCAGCTCCATGCGCAACGCATCGGACCAGGCTTCAAGCGCATATTTACTGGCAGCGTAAGCCCCGCGGCCCGGTGTGGAGATCAGGCCCATCACCGAGGAGGTCATGACAATCCGCCCTTCGCCGTGCGGCAGCATGGCCGGGAGAAGGCGCATGGTAAGCTGATGCGCCCCGAAAAAGTTTGCGGAGAACTGCTGCTCCAGCTGTTCCCGTGAGAGAGTCTGTAGCGGGCCGTACACGCCGTAGCCCGCATTGTTGAACAGACCGTAAAGACGGTTGTTGGTCAGGGCGATAACCTCATCGGCGGCCTGCTCTACGCTCTCTGGCGAATCGAGATCCAGCAGAATGCCGGTAAATCCCAGCCCTCGCATGCGTTCGACATCCTCGGGTTTGCGGCAGGCTGCCAGCACCCAAAACCCCTGACGTTTCAGTTCAAGGGCGCTTTCAAGGCCAATTCCGCTGGAACATCCTGTTATTAAGACCGATTTTTGCATAACTTTACCTGTCAGGTTCTCAGCTGTTTGACGAGTCATGTTTTACTAAAGGAGCCAGCCGGGTTGCCATCCAGTCGGCAATAAACGGCTGGGCATCGCGATTGGGGTGAATGCCATCATCCTGCATCCACTGGGGTTTCAGATAGACCTCTTCCATGAAAAATGGCAGCAGCGGAATATCAAACTCTTTGGCAAGCTTAGGATAGATCGCGCTAAACGCCTCATTATACCGACGGCCGTAGTTAGCGGGCAGGCGAATTTGCATCAGCAGCGGCTGGGCATTGGCGGCCTTAATGGTTTGCAAAATGGTCCGCAGCGTTTGCTCCGTTTGCTGAGGCTGGAAGCCGCGCAAACCATCATTACCGCCCAGTTCGACCAGCACCCAACGCGGTTGATGCTGCTTAAGCAGGGCAGGCAGGCGCGATAAGCCTTGCTGCGACGTATCGCCGCTGATGCTGCCGTTCACGACAGAGGCCCGGGACTGCCATTTATCATTGAGCAGGGCGGGCCAGGCCGCACTGGCGGCCATACGATAGCCCGCGCTCAGGCTGTCGCCCAGAATCAATAACGTGTCCGCAGCCGCCGCGCGGAAGGTCATCAGCATCAAAAACAGGAAGGGCAAATGCCAGCGGAAAACATTGTTGAAGTTCATCGTCTTAAGAAGTCCGTCGGTCAGGGGGAACACGAGCTTTCCATCCTCACCGGAGTTGAACTCGTTGTCAAACGTGCCGAAACCATCGCCCTGATTGGTGAATCCGGTTCCGGTAAGTCCACGCTGCTGGCCATTCTCGCCGGTCTGGACGATGGCAGCAGTGGAGAAGTGAACCTGGTCGGCCAGCCCCTCCACGCGCTTGATGAAGAGGCCCGCGCCGCGCTGCGAGCCCGGCATATCGGGTTTGTCTTTCAGTCATTCATGCTGATCCCGACGCTGAACGCGCTGGAAAACGTTGAGCTACCTGGCCTGCTGCGCGGTGAAAATACCCGTGAAAGCCGCGATCACGCGAAGGCGTTACTGGAACAGCTGGGGCTGGGAAAACGTCTCGACCACCTTCCGGCACAGCTTTCCGGCGGTGAGCAGCAGCGCGTGGCGCTGGCCAGGGCGTTTAACGGGCGCCCGGAAGTGCTGTTTGCCGATGAGCCAACGGGCAATCTCGACCGTAAAACCGGGGACAAAATTGCCGATCTGCTGTTTTCCCTCAACCGCGAGCACGGCACCACGCTGATTCTGGTTACCCACGACCCGCAGCTGGCCGCCCGCTGCGACCGCCGCCTGCGGCTGGTGAACGGTATTCTTCAGGAGGAAGCATGATTGCCCGCTGGTTCTGGCGCGAGTGGCGCTCGCCCTCGCTGCTGATTGTCTGGCTGGCGTTGAGCCTGGCGGTGGCCTGCGTGCTGGCGCTCGGTAGCGTCAGCGATCGTATGGAGAAAGGGCTTAGCCAGCAGAGTCGGGAATTTATGGCCGGAGACCGGGCTCTGCAAAGTTCTCGCCCCGTGCCGCCGGGCTGGATAGAGGAAGCGCGCAAAGAGGGGCTGAAAGTAGGGGAGCAGATCACCTTTCAGACCATGACCTTTGCGGGCGACACGCCGCAGCTTGCCAGCGTAAAAGCCGTGGATGACATCTACCCGATGTACGGTGACTTACAAACCAGCCCGCCGGGGCTAAAACCGACGGCCGGTACGGTCCTGCTGGCATCGCGACTGATGGCGCTGCTGAACCTGAAACCCGGCGACAGTATCGACGTCGGCGACGCGACACTCAAAATTGCCGGGGAAGTGGTGCAGGAGCCCGACTCCGGATTTAATCCGTTCCAGCTTGCGCCGCGCCTGCTGATGAACACCGCGGATGTGGCGAAAACCCACGCCGTCCAGCCGGGAAGCCGTGTCACCTGGCGGTATAAGTTTGGCGGAACGCCCGCTCAACTGGAGGCGTACGAAAAATGGCTCCTGCCGCAGCTCAAGCCGGAACACCGCTGGTACGGACTGGAGCAGGATGACGGGGCGCTCGGCAAATCTCTTGAGCGTTCTCAGCAGTTCCTGCTGCTGTCGGCGCTGTTAACCCTGCTGCTAGCCATTGCGGCGGTTGCCGTGGCGATGGGGCACTACTGCCGCAGCCGTTACGATCTGGTGGCGATCCTCAAAACCCTCGGCGCGGGCCGCGCGCAACTGCGCAAGCTGATTGTCGGCCAGTGGCTGATGGTGCTGGCGCTGTCGGCTCTGACCGGCGGGGCGATAGGGCTGCTGTTTGAAAAGCTGCTGATGGTGCTGCTCAAACCGGTACTGCCCGCCGCATTACCGCCTGCCAGCCTCTGGCCGTGGCTGTGGGCAATCGGCGCGATGACGACGATCTCCCTGCTGGTGGGGTTACGCCCGTACCGACTGCTGCTCGCCACCCAGCCGCTGCGCGTGCTGCGCCGCGATGTGGTGGCCAGCGTTTGGCCGCTGAAGTTCTACCTGCCGGTGATTATTGCGGTGGCGGTCGGGCTGCTGGCCTGGCTGATGGGCGGTAGTACGCTGCTGTGGGCGGTGCTGGCGGGCGCGGTGGTGCTGGCGCTGCTGTGCGGCGTAGTGGGCTGGATACTGCTTAATGTGCTGAGAAAGCTGACAGTTAAATCACTTCCCATACGGTTAGCGGTTAACCGACTGCTGCACCAGCCGTGGTCTACCCTCAGCCAGCTCTCGGCATTTTCGCTGTCGTTTATGCTGCTGGCGCTTCTGCTGGTGCTGCGCGGGGATCTGCTGGATCGCTGGCAGCAGCAGCTTCCGCCAGAAAGCCCGAACTATTTCCTGATCAACATCGCGCCCGAGCAGGTGACGCCGCTGAAGGGCTTCCTGTCCGAGCATCACATTATTCCCGAGTCGTTCTATCCGATCGTGCGCGCCCGACTGACGCAGATCAACGGCCAGTCGACGGAGGGAAATAAGGATGAATCGCTCAACCGCGAACTCAACCTGACCTGGCAGGCGAAACGTCCGGACCATAACCCGATCGTTGCTGGCACCTGGCCGCCGAAAGCGGGGGAAGTGTCGATGGAGGAGGGGCTGGCGACACGCCTGAACGTGAACCTCGGCGACAGCGTGACCTTCACCGGTGATACCCAGGATTTCACCGCCAAAGTTACCAGCCTGCGTAAAGTGGACTGGGAAAGCCTGCGGCCAAACTTCTTCTTCATCTTCCCGCCGGGTGCGCTGGACGGACAGCCCCAGAGCTGGCTCACCAGCTTCCGCTGGGAAAACGGCAACGGCATGCTGACGCAGCTTAACCGGGAATTTCCGACGGTGAGCCTGCTGGATATCGGCGCGATCCTTAAACAGGTCGGGCAGGTGCTGGAGCAGGTAAGCCGCGCGCTGGAGGTGATGGTGGTGCTGGTGACGATCTGTGGCATATTGCTGCTGCTGGCGCAGGTGCAGGTCGGCATGCGTCAGCGTCATCAGGAGCTGGTTGTCTACCGCACGCTGGGGGCCAGTAAACGGCTGCTGCGCGCCACGCTGTGGAGCGAATTTGCCCTGCTCGGGCTGGTGGCGGGCCTGGTGGCGGCCATCGGGGCGGAAACGGCGCTGGCGGTACTCCAGAGCAAAGTCTTCGACTTCCCGTGGGAGCCCGACTGGCGGCTGTGGCTCACGCTGCCCGTCTGCGGCGCCGTGCTGCTGTCCCTGTGCGGCGGCTGGCTCGGATCCCGGCTGTTGAAAGGTAAAGCGCTATTCCGCCAGTTTGTCAGCTAGTTTACTGACGTGATGATGACGCACCGGCATTTCTGCTGGTGCGTCATTGCTTAACGGCACAAATCGTTAATGTCCCTGCATTTAGTAGCGCAAAACATTAAAAACCCGCCCACACAGCCCGAATTTTTCCGGTTAATATTCACCAGCTAAATATTTAGCAGCGTGTCTATCAAGGAAAAAGAATGACTATAAGAAAAACAGCGCTGGCGACAACGATCGGCGCAGCAGTGGCATTGGCTTCTTTCGCATCCCAGGCGGAAATCACCCTTCTGAAACAGGATCCGCAGGCGGGTAACCCGCTGAGCCGCCTGAACTTCACCGTTGGCGGTAGTATTCGTCCTCAGTTCCAGAACATGACCGGCGATGACGGCAAAAACGGTTACAAGCGCAACGGCTTTGACGGCGGTACCCGCTTCCGTTTCGCGGCAGACTACTACCTGTTCGATGACATCAGCTGGATCACTTACTACGAGCTGGGTGTGAACATTCCGGCGCAGTTTAACTGGGATAACCACTACGCCGACGGCGCGCACGATACTTCACGCCGTATGCTCTACACCGGTCTGAAGAGCGACACCTGGGGTACGCTGACCTTCGGCCAGCAGAACAGCGTGTACTATGACGTGGTGGGCGCAAAAACCGATATCTGGGACTACGACATGATTGGTCAGGCGCCAGGTAACGGGATTAATGGCGACTACGACGGCTCTTACCGTTCACGCCAGATGCTGAAGTACAAGAAAACCGTGGGCGATGCTGACATCTACGCCTCTTACCTGTTTGAAGACAGCGAATACCTGCCGGGCAACGGCCTGCGCTACAAGCGTAAAGGCGGCGGTTCACTGGGTATCGATTATCACCTGACCACCGATCTGACCTGGGGCGCAGCGTGGAACTACACCCGCGCGGACATGCGTAACCCGGACAACGGCGACAGCAAATCCTACGACCAGAACATCCTTGGTACCGCCCTGAGCTGGACGCCGGATAACTGGACCTTCTCCGCAGGCGGCGGCTGGTATCAAAACTTCCTGACCACCAAAAAAGTGTCCGTTAACGACTACTTCGCCGGTGATGCATGGGGTATTGAATACTTTGCGGGTTACAAGTTCCCTGTTGGTCAGTATGCGGTGAAATCCATCCAGCCGTACTTCATGGGCGACCGTATCGAGTACGTGAATGGCCGTAACTACCAGCGCATCGACAACGGTGTGGGTATCAGCTTCCAGCTGGATTACGGTTTCCGCGTGGATTACGAACACGTGTTCACCTCCAGCACCGACAACCTGGGCGACATGAACCTGGTGCGTCTGCGTTACGACTTCTAAGTTGTCATGTAGGGTGCGGCCTGATGCCCTCACCCTGACCCTCTCCCACGGGGAGAGGGAAAAAACATTAAAAACGGCAACCCAGGTTGCCGTTTTGCTTTTACCTCGCCACCCGGCTTTATTTTTCAGCGATCGAGCCACTCAGCAATTTCTTCGTACGTCCCGCGATACACAATCTTCTCCGCCTTTTTCTCCAGCTGATAGCCGTACATCGGGTCGTAATAATCCTTCAGCAGCGGCACAAGCCAGCTGAAGTGCGCGTCAGTGCTGCCAGTACGCTGTTGCTCGACAAGCGCGGCATCCAGCAGGGCGGTAAATTCCGCGAAGCGTTGCAGCCCCAGACGGCGACGAATGGCGTACAGGCCGTGATGCAGATATTCGCTATACGCTTTCCAGCCCGCTTTCTCGCCGTAGGCAGCAGAAAAATCGGCCCACATATGGTCGAAATACTCTTCGCGCAGGCGCTCCAGGCGGACTTCAAAGGGGTCTTCGACGACAACGACAGGGGCGTAAACCATGCGGTCGCGCAGGCATTCCGGCAGGTGGTTAGAGCCAATCATCCGGCCTTCATCTTCCAGCACCCAGCGCGCGGCGTCTTTTTTTAGCAGTTCGACGGCAAGGTGATTTTCAAAACTGGCCTGGGAAAGCTGCGGGGTGAGCGTGCGACCAAATGATGAGCCGCGATGGTGCGCCAGCCCTTCCAGATCGATGCCCTGCGCATGCTGCTTAACCAGCAGCGTTTTACCGTTTCCGGTACAGCCGCCGATAAGCACCATCGGTTTTTGTGACTGCTCAATGGTCACCTGAATCGCCGTCTGACGCAGGGCCTTATAGCCGCCGCGGATCAGCGGATAATCGATTCCCGCCTCTTTCAGCCAGGCCTGGGAGATGTGTGAGCGCTGGCCACCGCGCGCGCAGCAAAGGTAGCCCTCAGGATGGGCCAGGCTGGCTTCCCGCCAGGCGTTGATGCGCGCCTCTCGCGTCTCGCCGTTGACCAGGCTATGGCCGAGCGCCAGCGCGGCGTCCGGACCCTGGCGTTTATAGCAGGTGCCGACGGCGGCACGCTCGTCGTCGTTCATTAAGGGCAGGTTGAGTGCGGCGGGCATCGCACCCTGGGCAAATTCGATCGGCGCGCGAACGTCGATTAAAGGGGTATCGGACGCGAGGATCGCGCGATAGTCCGTTCCATCGTTCATGGTGATTCCAGAAGAAAACTGAGCAGCAATGGGCGGGAATTGTACGCCGGGGAAGGGGAAGGTCAACTCCCCGGCGGGGGATACTTACTTCAGTTTTGACTGCGCCCAGACAATGCCGCTCGCGTATTCTGGCGGCAGCAGGGGAACAATCGCTTCCAGCGTAGCGCTCAGGCGGTCCGTGTCGGTATCGTTCAGGTTCAGGTGACCGACCTTACGCCCCGGACGTACCTCTTTGTCGTACCAGTGCAGGTGCACCAGCGGCAGCTTCAGCCAGTTGTAGTTCAGATCGGTACCGATCAGGTTGATCATCACCGACGGGCTGGTCACCACCGGCTGCGGCAGCGGCAGGTCAGTGATGGCGCGCAGGTGCAGCTCGAACTGGCTGATGGAGGCGCCGTTTTGCGTCCAGTGACCGCTGTTGTGCACGCGCGGCGCAAGTTCGTTGATCAGCAGACCCGACGGCGTGACGAAACACTCCATCGCCATTACGCCCACATAGCCCAGCTCATGCATGATGGCAGAGAGCATTTCTTCCGCCTGCGCCTGCTGGTCAGCATTGGCCTGCGGGAAGGCGACGCTGGTGCGCAGAATCCCGTCCTGATGCAGGTTATGCGTTAGCGGGTAAAAAACGGTGTGCCCGTCATGCCCGCGCGCGCCAACCAGCGACACTTCACCGCTAAAGTTAATGCCCTGCTCAACGATGCACTCGCCGTAGCAGTCATCCGGCAGCTCGGCGGTGTCGTTCGCGCGCAGGCGCCACTGCCCGCGGCCGTCGTAGCCGCCGACGCGACGCTTCACAATCGCCAGGTCTCCCAGCATCGCAAAGACGTCATCCCATTCGCGCTTATCGGAAAGCAGCTGCCACGGCGCGGTCGCGAGGCCGAGCTTGTCGAAAAGCTGTTTTTGCGTGAGACGGTCGGCAATGATCGGGAAGACGTCGCGGTTTACAAAGGCGTTATGACGCGCCAGCTCGCGGGTCAGGGCGGTTTCCGGCCAGCGTTCAATTTCGGCGGTGATCACGCTCTGATGGAACGGCACGGCTTCCGGCTCGGCATCCAGCCCGACGGGCCAGACGGCAATACCCAGCGGCTCACCGGCCTGACGCAGCATCCGGCCAAGCTGACCATTACCAAGAACGCAAACCTGCTTCATGCTGCACCCCGCGGATCCGGGTTATCCAGCACCTCGTCGGTCTGGGCTTTACGCCACTCCGCCAGACGCTGATGTAACTCTTTATCATGCGTCGCCAGGATCTGCGCGGCCAGCAGGGCGGCATTTGCCGCACCCGCTTTACCAATCGCCAGCGTACCGACAGGAATACCGCGCGGCATCTGGACGATAGAGTAAAGGCTATCAACCCCGCTTAACGCGGCGCTTTGCACAGGAACACCCAGTACCGGCACCAGCGTTTTGGCGGCAATCATGCCCGGCAGATGTGCTGCGCCGCCCGCACCGGCAATGATCACCTCGTAACCGTTCTCTTCGGCGCTTTCGGCGAAGCTGAACAGTTTATCCGGCGTACGGTGCGCGGAAACCACTTCGACGTGGTGCGGAACATTCAGGATTTCAAAGATTTCGGCGGCGAACTGCATGGTAGCCCAGTCGCTTTTGGACCCCATCACGATGGCGACACGCGCCGGATTATTGCGGGAAGACATGCGTCTTAAAACTCCTGTGGTGCGGAACACACTGCTTTCGAGGGCACAGAGAATAGCATGTAATACCGGCAAGGAAAACGGTTGCGTGGTCGGGAAATGGGCGAAAAGACGGGGAGGGTTAAAACGGGAAGGCGATCAGTTCAACACCTTCCGGCGTGACTTTGACCATCGATCCTTCGCTGTGCCAGGCCCCTAAAACCACGCGATGGGCGGGCTCGCCGTTGGCGATAAGGGAATGCACATCGGGACGATGGGTATGGCCATGGATCAGCCACTGAACGCGATGCTTCTCCATCACCTTCACCACCGCCTGCGGGTTGACGTCCATGATGGTCATCGATTTGCTGCTGTTGGCGGCCTTGCTGCCCGCGCGCATTCTGGCGGCGATGCGGTTGCGAATAAACAGCGGCAGGGCGAGGAACACTTTCTGGATCCACGGGGTGTGAACTTTGGCGCGAAACGCCAGGTAGCCGGTATCGTCAGTGCAGAGCGTGTCGCCGTGCATGATCAGAATATTGCGGCCATAGAGGTTTAGCACCTGCTCTTCCGGCAGCAGCGTCATGCCGCTCTCGCGGGCGTAGCGCTGGCCGATCAGGAAATCACGGTTGCCGTGAATGAAATAGCAGGGGACGCCGGAATCCACCAGCGTTTTAATGGCCGCAGCCATCTCACGGTGCAGCGGGTTCGGATCGTCGTCGCCAATCCAGGCCTCAAACAGGTCGCCCAGAATGTACAGCGCGTCGGCGTTTTTCGCTTCACCGCGTAAAAAACGCAGAAAACCGGCGGTTATCGCCGGTTCTTCTGTTTGCAGATGTAGATCCGCAATAAAGAGTGTCGCCACGAATTACTCGCTGACGGTCACGCTTGTAATCACAACGTCTTCTTTAGGAACGTCCTGGTGCATACCGCTGCGGCCAGTAGAAACGGCTTTGATCTTGTCGACCACGTCCATCCCTTCAACCACTTCTGCGAATACGCAGTAGCCCCAGCCTTGCAGACTTTCGCCAGAGAAGTTCAGGAAGTCGTTGTCCGCTACGTTGATGAAGAACTGTGCGGTTGCAGAATGTGGCGCCTGAGTACGGGCCATTGCCAGCGTACCACGGGTGTTTTTCAGGCCGTTGTTCGCTTCGTTTTTGATCGCTTCTTTCGTCTCTTTCTGGCGCATGCCAGGCTCGAAACCGCCGCCCTGGATCATAAAGCCGTTGATCACACGGTGGAAAATAGTGTTGTTGTAGAAACCTTCGCGGCAGTAGTCCAGGAAGTTTTTAACTGTTTCAGGCGCTTTGTCATCAAAGGTTTTGATTACGATATCGCCATGATTAGTGTGGAAAGTAACCATTTTTGCATCCTGTTCCGTTATTGTGGTGCGTCGACCCGTGCTCGGGTCACATATAGGGGCTTGTTATAGCATAACCACAGGACACGATCACCTTGCATTGTGTGCTGACCGTACTCCGAATTATGGGTATTATAAGGAACAAACAATCCACACACGTGTTTACATGGAATCTTCGATGTTAAAAATCTTTAATACAATGACGCGCCAAAAAGAGGAATTTAAACCTATCCATGCCGGGGAAGTCGGCATGTACGTGTGTGGTATTACGGTTTACGATCTCTGTCACATCGGCCATGGCCGTACCTTTGTCGCGTTCGACGTGGTGTCACGCTACCTGCGCTTCCTGGGCTACAACCTGAAGTATGTGCGCAATATCACCGACATCGACGACAAAATCATTAAACGTGCTAATGAAAATGGCGAAAGCTTTGTCGCGCTGGTGGATCGCATGATCGCCGAAATGCACAAGGATTTTGACGCCTTAAATATTCTGCGCCCGGACAGCGAGCCGCGTGCGACCCACCATATCCATGAAATCATTGATATCACCCAAAAGCTGATCGAGCGCGGTCACGCCTATGTGGCGGACAACGGCGACGTGATGTTCTCGGTGCCGACGGACCCAACCTACGGTGCGCTTTCCCGCCAGGATCTGGACCAGCTCCAGGCCGGTGCGCGCGTGGACGTGGTTGACGTGAAGCGTAATCCGATGGACTTCGTGCTGTGGAAGATGTCCAAAGCGGGCGAACCAAGCTGGCCATCACCGTGGGGCGAAGGGCGTCCGGGCTGGCACATTGAATGTTCCGCGATGAACTGCAAGCAGCTGGGCAACCATTTCGACATCCACGGCGGCGGTTCGGATCTGATGTTCCCGCACCACGAAAACGAAATCGCGCAGTCCACCTGTGCTCACGGCGGCGAGTACGTGAACTACTGGATGCACTCCGGGATGGTGATGGTTGACCGCGAGAAGATGTCGAAATCGCTGGGTAACTTCTTCACCGTGCGCGACGTGCTGAAGTATTACGACGCGGAAACCGTGCGTTACTTCCTGATGTCTGGCCACTATCGCAGCCAGCTGAACTACAGCGAAGAGAACCTGAAGCAGGCGCGCGCTGCGCTGGAGCGTCTGTATACCGCACTGCGCGGCACCGACAAGTCTGTTCCAGCCGCAGGCGGCGAGGCGTTCGAAGCCCGCTTCGTTGAGGTCATGAACGACGACTTCAACACCCCTGAAGCCTATTCCGTGCTGTTCGACATGGCGCGTGAGGTGAATCGCCTGAAGTCAGAAGATATGGCGGCGGCCAATGCGCTGGCGTCTCATCTGCGTAAGCTCTCTTCCGTGCTCGGCCTGCTGGAGCAGGAGCCGGATGTGTTCCTGCAAAGCGGCGCGCAGGCGGACGACGGCGAAGTGGCGGAAATTGAAGCACTGATTAAAGCGCGTCTGGAAGCGCGTCAGGCGAAAGACTGGGCGGCGGCGGATGCGGCGCGTAACCGTCTGACCGAGATGGGCATTATTCTGGAAGATGGCCCGCAGGGAACCACCTGGCGTCGTAAGTAATTTTCTCCTCACTCTAACCCTCTCCCACAGGGAGAGGGAATTGTTAGGTTTTCTCCCTCTTTACGTGGGAGAGGGCCGGGGTGAGGGCATCAGCGCGCACGTTTTCTCCACCATAACATCCCCATCAGCACCATCCCCGGCAGCCACACCCACAGCAGTTCCGAGATAATGACCTCATGCCCGTATGGCGTGGTATAGCGCGACAGCGCAAACGGCGCGACTTTGATCACCTGCCACGGCGCAAAGAAGCGCTCATCTGACCAGGGCCACAGCCAGCCGACGCCTTTCCCGCCGGTGGTGATCGAATCCAGCAGGCTGTGCGACAGCAGCGACACGGTTAAAAACAGCCAGCAGCGCGTCAGGCTGGCCCTGAACCATCGTCGGCCTGCCAGCACGCAGAGTATCGGCACCACCAGGGCAAACAGTAGCGAATGAGTGAAACCGCGATGGCCGAAAATATTCCCGTAGGCAACACCGAATTTAAACGCCAGTACGTCGGCATCGGGCAGCATGGCGAGGACGATCCCGGCAAACAGCAGGCGGGGTGAGATGACGTTGGTTCCGAGCCCTAAGCCCAGACACAGAGGTACGGCAGCGTGGGTGATAACGGTAGGCATTGCATTTATCCATGGCAAATCATGGAAATATAGCAGTCATCTCGCGCTAAAAGACCCATGCTAAATTCTGATTTTACGCCGATTCCCGCGCGATAAGCTGCCCGGAAAGGGTTATGCGCTGCGTTTGCAGGTCCGGCTCTTTCAGCCTGCGGATCATCAGCCCTGCCGCCTGGCGGCCGGTCTCTTCGCTGGCAGACGAAACGTAAGTCAGTGACGGCGACGTGAGATTAACGTGGAGCATATCTTCAAAACCAATCAGCGCCACCTGCTGGGTTAAAAACACGTCTTTACCCACCGTGCGCCCCACCTGGTGAATACCTGAGATCGAACCGATCATCGCGTCCGGTGAATGGCAGAGCAGGGCGGTAATCGTGTTGTTCTTCTCCAGCAGCTGGCGAGTCGCCATGGCCGCCGCCTGCGTGTCATCGGTGCAGGCGGGAGAATATTCCTCACGCCAGATCAGACCGTTCTGCGTCATCGCGCTGCGAAAACCAAGCAGGCGCTGCTCGCGGATACGGCACCCGTCGCGCCCGCCAATGTAGGCGATGGTGCGGTGCCCGCGCTCGATAAGATAACGCGCGGCCAGGTTCGCCGCCTGGCGGTTATCGCGCATCACCAGATTGCATTTCTCTTCCAGCAACGACTGCGAAACCGCCACAAGCGGCAGCGGGCAGTGGCGAATGTGTTCCGGGAGAGAGGCGGTGCGGGTGTCCGACGCCAGGTAGATGACGCCCGCCACGCCCTGCTGCTTAAACGAGAGCAGGGTACGCTCAAGATGTTCGCCGTCATTCAGCGGCTGACCGAGAAACACCATATAACCCTGCTTCTCCAGCTCCTGAACGATGCTCGCCATCACCTTGATGGAAAAGCTGTCGCTGAAGTCGCGCAGGATCAGGCCGATTAAGTTGGAGGTGTTGGCGCGAAGATTGGCAGCGGCGACGTTATGAACATAGCCCAGCGTTGTGATGGCGGCATTGACCTTCCCGATCGTCGCCTCTGAGATCTTCCCTTTCTGGCGCAGCACCAGCGAAACGGTAGAAACCGACACGCCCGCATGCTTTGCGACATCAATAATGCTGACTTTCTTCAAAACCGCTCCCTGAAATTTACCGATTATCAGCCAGATAAGAGGCGACCCCCAGCGTACAGGAGACGCCTCCTTCAGGCATCTTATTATTTGCCAATCATCGTGGACATCGTCTGGGCGATAAACTGTGCTCTGGCCCCGAAAATCACCTGTATCCCGTTATCGCCCACGAACACCACGCCGCGCGCGCCAAGCCCATTCAGCCCGTCCCGGTCCACCGCTTCGCTCTTCGCCACTTCCAGACGCAGACGCGTGATGCAGGAGCCGACGGAATCAATGTTCTGCGCACCGCCCAGCAGGCCGATGATTTCGGTGGCAAGTTCGGAATCGGACTTGTCATTCGCGCTGGCGGTCACTTCGGTGCGGCCCGGCGTTTTCACGTCGAAACGGCGGATCACGAAGCGGAAGGTGAAGTAGTAGATTAATGCCATCGGAATGCCGATGATAATGGCGCTCAGGAAGTTGGTCTGATAGCCGTTAAACGACGGCAGGATCCCGAACGACAGGTAGTCGATAAAGCCCGCCGAGAACGACTTGGCGATATGCGCATGCAGCAGGTACATGGTCATGTACGCCAGGCCTGCCATGATGGCGTTGAAGACGTAAAGGATCGGCGCCACGAAGATAAAGGTGAACTCTACCGGCTCGGTGATGCCCGTCAGGAAGCAGGTGAGGGCGGCGGAGAAGAGAATACCGGCCGCGATTTTCTTATTCTTCGTGTGCGCTTCGTGGTACATCGCCAGACACGCCGCGGGCAGTGCGAACAGCATCAGCGGGAACTCGCCCTGCATGAATTTCCCGGCGTTATGGTAGGTGTCGCTGCTGAAGGATTTCACTCCCTCTTCCAGCATCTTGAACCAGATGGTCTGGTCGCCGTGGATCACCTGACCCGCCTGGGTAGTGTAATCCCCGAACGAATACCAGAAGGAGGGATACCAGATGTGGTGCAGGCCGAGCGGGATCAGCGCGCGCTCCACTAGCCCGAAGATAAAGGTCGAGGCCGCCTGGTTATCGCCGTTCACCACCACGGACAGGGCGTCGATGCCGGACTGAATATGCTGCCAGACGTACGGCAGCAGCAGGCCGAGCAGGAACGACAGAAACGCCGTCGCAATCGCCACAAAGCGCTTGCCGGAGAAGAAGCCGAGGAATTCCGGCAGCTGCATGGTGTGGAAGCGGTTGTAACACCAGGCCGCAAGAATACCGCAGATCAGGCCGCCAAAGACGCCCATCTGTAACGTCGGAATGCCGACGACCATGGCGTATTTCCCGCCCTGGGAGGCCATTTCCGGCGTAATGCTCAGCACGGTGCTGATGGTGATATTAGTGACAAACACGGAGACCGCCGCAGAGAGAGCGGCAATGCCGGATTCCGAAGCCAGTCCGACGGCAGAGCCGATGGCGAAGAGCATTGGCAGGTTATCAAAGATAACCCCGCCTGCGTTCATCATCAGCGGCAAGTGGAACTTATCGCCGAAGGCCAGCAACAGGCCCGCAGCGGGAAGCAGTGAAATTGGCAGCATTAAGGCGCGACCAATCATCGATAACTTAGACAGCGATTTAACAAACCCTGATATCAGGCTCATGCTGATTTCCCCCGAGTAGCGCTTTTTTTGCGCTGTTATTGTAAGTAGAACGTTTTAGTAGAACGTTCTACTTATCGTGGGGAAAGTCTGAAAATCGCGCAACTTAAATTTCACATTTCGCCAGAGGGAATAGTGATTATTTGAAGTTGATCGATAATTAACCGTGATGGGTGTGAGGGGATGTTTATCCCCTCTCCCTGTGGGAGAGGGTTAGGGTGAGGGCATCAGACAGCTCAGGCCGTCACGGTCACGCTCTGACCTGCGAAGCTCACAGTCTGACCCGCGACAATTTTGCAGCGCTTGCGGGTTTCCACCGCGCCGTCTACTGTTACCTGTCCGTCGGCGATGACGATTTTCGCCTGCGCACCGCTTTCGCTCCAGCCTTCCAGCTTCAGCAGATCGCACAGCTCAACGTGCGGGTGTTTACCTAAAGAAAAAATTGCCATGATTACGCGTCCTCTACGTCGTGATACTCCTCGCACGCCTGCAAGGTATTCTGAATCAGTGTTGCTACCGTCATCGGGCCAACGCCGCCCGGGACCGGAGTAATATAGGATGCGCGCGCTGCGGCATCTTCATACACCACGTCGCCGACCACTTTGCCGTTTTCCAGACGATTAATACCCACGTCCACGACGATTGCGCCCTCTTTGATCCACTCGCCCGGAATAAAGCCCGGCTTGCCGACCGCAACGATCAGCAGATCGGCGTTTTCGACGTGGTGACGCAGGTTTTTAGTGAAGCGGTGGGTGACGGTGGTGGTGCAGCCCGCCAGCAGCAGCTCCATGCTCATCGGACGGCCCACGATGTTGGAGGCGCCAATCACCACGGCGTTCAGGCCATAGGTATCGATGTTATAACGCTCCAGCAGCGTCACGATGCCGCGCGGGGTGCATGGACGCAGGCGCGGCGCGCGCTGGCACAGGCGGCCTACGTTATACGGATGGAAACCGTCAACGTCTTTGTCCGGCGCGATACGCTCCAGCACCTTCACGTTGTCGATGCCCGCAGGCAGCGGCAGCTGAACCAGGATACCGTCGATCTCTTTATCGGCATTCAGGGTGTCGATCAATTCCAGCAGTTCCGCTTCGCTGGTGGTTTCCGGCAGATCGTAAGAGCGGGAGACGAACCCCACCTCTTCACACGCTTTGCGTTTGCTGCCGACATAAATTTGCGAAGCCGGGTTGCTGCCAACCAGCACAACGGCCAGCCCGGGGGCGCGAAATCCGGCGGCTTTACGCGCCTTCACTTTTTCCGCAACCTCAGAGCGCACCTGCTGCGCAATCGTTTTACCGTCAATAATCTTTGCTGCCATCAGAGAGAAGATTCCGTCTGTAACGTTAGAAAGGGGGGATTGCCTGTATTTTGTCAGAAGCGAGCGCCGCTGTCAGTCACCCTTTACGAGATTTCATCGATGTCCCGCAAAATCCCTTCTCAGGGCATGGTCAATTTCTTAGAGGTGATTAGGATGTGACCTGGCTAAATGGCAGCGTTTTGACATATTACAAAATAGATTCCTGAGCTACTTTGTCCTCTCCGAAATAAGCCTTCAATTTTTTAATTGAACGTATTTCTTATTCCCGAATATGCGCGGGAAGGGTTATTTACATTTTAAAGGAATAGACATGAAACTCAGCAACATTGCTTCTACTGTTATTGCAACTCTGGCCCTGGTCGCGGGTGCCGCTCACGCAGAAGATCCGGTAGCGCCTGTATCTGTAAACGGTGGTACGGTGCATTTTAAAGGTGAATTAGTGAATGCCGCGTGTTCAGTGAATACTGACTCTTCAGAGCAGACGGTTAATCTTGGCCAGTACCGTACCGCGAAATTCACTAAAGTGGGTGACACCACCTCCAATATTCCGTTCACCATCGAACTGAACGACTGCGATCCTGCGGTAGCGAAAACCGCTGCTGTCGCGTTTACCGGCCAGATCGACGCCACCGACAAAACGCTGCTGGCGGTAAGCTCCGGTAACAACGACAACTCCGCGAAGGGCGTAGGTATTGAGATCCTCGACAGCAAATCCTCCACGCTGACCCCGGACGGCGCAACCTTCTCTGCGGCGCAGAACCTGATTGAAGGGACTAACACCCTGAACTTCACCGCGCGCTATAAAGCCACGGCGGCGACCACCGAGCCAGGCCAGGCAAACGCGGACGCAACATTCGTAATGAAATACGAGTAATGCCTGAGTACAGGGATGTGGCTGGCCTCAGGGAAGAGGTCTTTTGATCGCCTATACCGGGAGCGAAGGATGACAAGGACTGGGATACTGCTGTGCGCCCTTGCGATTGCCCCAGCGGTAAACGCACATACCGTGGTTATTGACGGCGGCAAAGTACACCTCAGGGGAGAGCTGGTTAACGGCGGCTGCGCCGTGGCCCCGGACAGCCAGAATATGCGCGTGGATATGGGGCAATACCGCACAAACGCCTTTTCCGGCGTCGGCAGCTTTTCCACGGTTAATGTGCCTTTCACCGTACGTCTGCTGGATTGCAGCGTGGACGTCTCCCGCACCGTGGGGATCCAGTTCCAGGGAGTGACACCGGCAGAAGACCCGCAGGTTTTCCTGGCGACATCGCGGCCGGGGGAAAATGCGGTCAGCAGTGGTGTCGGGCTGGCGCTTTTTGACGAACAGCAACGTCAGATCATCCCGAACGCGACGGCGGTGAGCTGGTTACCCATTAACACCCGCGAGCTGGTATTTCATTTCAGCGCCCGCTACCGGGCAATTTCCGAACACCTTGTACCAGGCACTATTCAGTCGAATGTCTGGTTTACGTTGATTTATCCCTGACGCCTGCGAACTAATTATTAAAGGTACGGTTGTGATGAACACCCTGATTAAACCTGGACTGTTTTTATCTTTTATTTTGATGATGGTTTCTGCCAGCACGAATGCGTCCGGCGGAATTGCGCTGGGTGCGACGCGCGTTATTTATCCGGCCGATGCCAAACAAACGTCGCTGGCGATCACCAACAGCAATAAACAAGAGCGCTATTTAATTAACGCGTGGATAGAAAATGCCAACGGGCAAAAGGAAAAAACCTTTGCCGTCACGCCGCCGCTGTTTGTCAGCGAGCCGGCCAGCGAAAACACCCTGCGCATTATCTACGCAGGCCCGGCGCTGCCTGCCGATCGCGAATCGCTCTTTTACATGAACGTCAAAGCGATTCCCTCCGTCAGCAAAAAACATCAGGACGGCAACAACGTCCTGCAACTGGCTATTCTGTCACGTATCAAGCTGTTTGTTCGCCCGGCTAACCTGGCGATGCCGCCGGAAGAGGCGCTCTCACAGCTGCGCTTTGAGCGCGTCGGCAACCATCTTAAGGTGAGCAATGCCTCACCGTATTACGTCACGCTGGTCAATCTGAAGCTCGGCGGACAGACGCTGGATAACCTGATGGTTGCTCCTAAAAGCTCGGCGCAGCAGGTGCTGCCTGCCGCTACGAGCGGCACGCTCTCCTGGCAGAGTGTGAATGACTATGGCGCCATTACGCCGGCGCGTAGCGTCAGCCTGTGAGCAGAGACAGGGCGATGAACACTCAATGGCGTTACTGCCCGGTTGCGCTGGCACTGATGGCAACGCTCTGGCCACTCGCTGGCTGGGGCGAAAGCTACTTTAACCCGGCGTTTCTCTCCGATGACACGGCGAACGTCGCGGATTTGTCGCGTTTTGAAAAAGGCCACCAGCAGGCACCGGGCGTCTATCGCGTCGATATCTGGCGTAACGATGAGTTTATCGGCACGCAGGACGTGCGGTTTGAGCAAGCTGACAACACGCCGCCGGTCGCAGGCGGTTTGTCGCCGTGCATTACGCGCGCGATGCTCGATCGCTTTGGCGTCAATATCGCCGCCTTCCCGGAACTGAGCAACGTGCAGGGCGATACCTGCGTTCCGCTCACAACGGCTATTCCGGGCAGCGAAGCGGCGTTCAACTTCGCCTCGTTGCGCCTGAACGTCAGCCTGCCTCAGGTGGCGATGCAAAACAGCGCCCGCGGATATATTCCGCCTGAACAGTGGGATGAAGGCATCCCTGCCGCGCTGCTGAACTACAGCTTTACCGGCAACCGGGGCAGCGACGACGACAGCTACTATCTGAACCTGCAAAGCGGGTTGAACTATGGCGCCTGGCGATTACGCAATAACGGCGCGTGGCGTTATACCGAAAGCAACGGCCAGCGGCACAGCAGCTGGCAAAATATTGGTACCTGGGCGCAGCGTACGATCATCCCGCTGAAAAGCGAGCTGGTGCTTGGCGACAGCAACACCGGTAACGATGTCTTCGACAGCGTCGGTTTTCGCGGTGGTCGCCTCTATTCGTCCGACAGTATGTACCCGGACAGTCTGCAAGGTTACGCGCCTACCGTGCGCGGAATCGCCCGCACCCCTGCCAAAGTGGTGATCCGCCAGAACGGATACGTGATTTACCAGAGCTATGTGCAGCCGGGGGCTTTTGCGATAACTGATCTTAACCCGACCTCCTCAAGCGGTGACCTGGAGGTGACGGTGGAAGAGAAGGACGGCAGCCAGCAGCGCTACACCGTCCCGTATTCCACCGTTCCGCTGCTCCAGCGTGAAGGACGCTGGAAATACGATCTGGTGGCAGGGGACTATCGCAGCGGCAACAGCGAGCAGGAAACGCCGTTCTTTACTCAGGGTACGATGATTGCGGGTCTTGCCGACGGCTACACGCTGTACGGCGGAACGCAGCTGGCCTCGCGCTATACCGCCATCGCCATTGGCGCGGGTAAAAACCTCGGTGACTGGGGGGCGGTTTCACTTGATCTCACCCATGCCCGCAGCCAGCTTGCCGATGATAGCCGCCATGAAGGGCAGTCCCTGCGGTTCCTGTACGCAAAATCCCTTAACGGATTCGGCACCAACTTCCAGCTGCTGGGCTATCGCTACTCGACCAAAGGCTTCTACACCCTCGACGATGTGGCCTGGCGCACAATGGAAGGCTACCAGTATGGCGACGATCAGGACGATGACGGCGTGCCGGACGTGCAGAGCTATCACAACCTGACGCTGAATAAAAAAGGGCGTTTCCAGCTCAATATCTCCCAGTCTCTTGGCGATTACGGCTCGGTGTACGTGTCGGGCAGCCAGCAAAATTACTGGGGCACCAGCGAATCCAACGTCTGGTATCAGCTCGGCTACGCGGGCGGGGTGAAAGGGGTCAGCTACGCCTTATCCTGGTCGTGGAACAAGGCCGTCGGCATTGATGGAACCGACCGGATCGCCTCGTTCAACGTCTCCGTCCCGTTCAGCCTGTTCACCCGTCACGGCTACCGTCGCGATAACGCGATCGATCGGGCCTATGCCACGGCCTCTGCCAGCCGTAACAGCGACGGTGATACCAGCTGGCAGACCGGGATCAGCGGAACGCTGCTAAAAGATCGTAACCTGAACTACAGCGTTACGCAGGGCCACACCAGCAATAACGGTGCCAGCGGCAGCGCCAGCGCTAACTGGCAGGCAACGTACGGTACGCTGGGCGTGGGCTACAACTACACGCGGGATCAGCACGACCTCAACTGGCAGCTTTCCGGCGGCGTGGTAGGGCATTCAGACGGCATCACATTCAGTCAGCCGCTGGGCGATACCAACGTCTTGATCAAAGCGCCGGGCGCGTCAGGCGTGAGCGTCGAAAACCAGACCGGCGTCAAAACAGACTGGCGTGGCTATGCGGTGATGCCGTACGCCACGGTGTACCGTTACAACCGCGTGGCGCTCGACACTAACACCATGAGCAACAACACCGACATTGAAAATAACGTTTCCAGCGTCGTGCCGACGAACGGTGCGCTGGTGCGCGCCAGTTTTGACACCCGCATCGGCGTGCGCGCGTTGCTCACCGTTAAGCGTGATAACCAGCCTGTGCCGTTTGGGGCGGTGGTGCGTGAGACGCAGAGCGGCGTAACCAGCATGGTGGGAGATGACGGTCAGATTTACCTGAGCGGGCTGCCACTGAGCGGGGAGCTGCTGATTCAGTGGGGAGACGGGAAGCAGTCCCAGTGTCGTGCGCCCTACAGCCTGCCAGAACAGAGCCTGCAACAGGCGATCACACTTAAGGGGATCCGCTGTGAATAAAATCCATTATCTGGGGCTATCCCTGCTGGCATTTTTGCCGCTATCTCAGGCGTTCGCCACCGTCTGCGTCAATGAAAATGGCGTGCCGACGGAGGTGTATTACGACCTGACGGATAAATTCAACAGCTCCAATAACCAGGTGGGGCAGATTGTCACACTCAGCGAGAAGTCTCAGTGGGTGGGTGTTAACGCCGTCTGTCCTAAGGGAACGTCCGGGAACACCACCAAGCGCAGCTATGTTACCGATTTCCCGGTCACGGGCACCAGCGATGGCTACCAGTATCTGAAGCTTAACGACTATCTGGACGGAGCGATGAAAATCACCGACAGCTACGCTGGCACCTTCTATCCACCCAGAAAGTACATTCAGATGGGGAGCCATCCGAACGTGTCTAAAAACAAACCGTTTGGTGTACAGGATTCCAGCCTCGTCTTCCGGCTTAAGGTGACCCGACGCTTTATTAATATGGTGGTGATCCCCCGGGCGACCATGTTCCGGGTTTACGTCACCACGACCTCCTCGGATCCGCTCACCACGCCGGTTTATACCATCAGCTACAGCGGGACCATTCAGGTGCCTCAGAGCTGTGAAATTAATGCCGGGAATGTGGTGGAGTTCGATTTCGGAGACATCGGCGCCTCCCTGTTCAGTAAAGCGGGCATCGGGAATAAGCCGGAGGGGATCTCAGCGCAAAGCAAAACCATCGGCATAAAATGCACCAACGTCGAGGCGAACGCCATGCTCACGATGCGTGTTGAAGCGGAGAAGGTTTCAGGCAGTACGCTGGTTTCCGATAACGCGGATGTGGGTTTTGTGATTGCCAACAGTAATGGCGTGCCGCTGACGCCCAACAACCTGACCAGCAAAATCCCGTTCCGTCTGGACGACAGCGCTCAGGCACAGGTGGGGATCCGCGCGTGGCCCGTCAGCGTGACCGGTAAAAAACCTGCCGAGGGGCGTTTTACCTCTCGCGGCTATTTACGCGTCGACTACGACTAAGGAGCAGATATGCGAAACGGAATACGGTATTTAGCCGTCGCGCTCTTTGCGCTTTGCTCCCCTGCACACGCAGAGACGGCGCTTGGGGAAATTAACATTCAGCTCTACGGCAATATCGTGGATTTTACCTGCGTGGCGGAGGGGGACGACAGCAATAAAACCGTCACGCTCGGCACCTGGCCCACGAAACAGCTCCGCACAACGGGGAGCCGGACGCAGCCTGTGCCGTTCACCCTGAAGCTGACCGGATGCCCGCCGGGGGCAGCTTCGGTCACATTTACGGGGAAGATGGACGGGCATGATAACAGCCTGCTGGCGCTGAATGATGCCAGCGCGGCCAGCAACGTGGCCGTGGAGATCCTTGACCGGGATAAAACGCGCCTCGCGTTGCAGCAGGCCAGCCAGACGGTGGCGGTGGATGCGCAGGGAAATGCAGAACTGTCGTTTTATGCCAATTATATCGCCACGGCGGATAATCCGCAGCCGGGCCGGGCTGACGCCGATGCAACGTTCATGATCAATTATAATTAATCGTATCCACTCTCCCTGTGACGATTATATGTTGCAGGGAGAGAGAGGGATTACAGTAATTCGTGCGCTTTCGCGTAATCAATTAATTCAACGATACTTTGCACGCCCAGCTTGGAAAAGATATTAGACTTATGGGCACTAATTGTTTTGTTGCTAAGTAATAATTGATCCGCAATCTCCTTATTAGATAATCCGTTCGCCAGATATCTCAGAACCGTCACTTCACGATTCGATAATGGCATATCCACAGCGGCGCCCGTCCGCGACCCCAGATGGTTTATAAAACTTAATGTTTCTGAAGGGAAGAAAGAATAGCCCGTCAGTATCATTTCCACCGCGTTATAAATTTCCCCCAGATCTTTTCGCTTACTGACAAAACCATTTGCCCCGGCGCGGATGGCGCGTCCTGCGTAGAAGGCTTCAGATTTTGAAGAGAGGAAAAGAACCTTAATGTCTTTATTTAAGTTCCTGATTCTTTTCAGTAATACGAACCCATCCGTGCCCGTCATTTCAATATCGAGAATGACTAGGTCAATGGGGTGGTTGCGTATACAGTCAAGCACTTCGTGGCTGTCGCCTGACTTCAGTTTGACCTGGATGTTTTTATTTTTCTGTAGCAGGACTTCTATCGACATTCTGACGATAGGGTGTTCGTCCATAATGATAACGGATGCCGGTTTCATTTTTTATGCCTCAGATTGTTAAAAGCGTTATGCTGAGTTTTGTTAAAACTCTCGAAAAGCCGGAAGGATAATTGCGCAGATCCTTGTACGGTAAATGTCCCTGGGAAGAGCGAAAGCATCCTTGTTTACGTAGTGGTGATATCAATGCCTCAGCGCAGTTATCTCATAAGGCTGGTTATGGCAAAATGATTTTTCTTATTCGCGTGTCAAACACGTCTTATTATACCGTTTAAGTATTGTCCGAAAAGCCTGTAAATTAATATCCATATATTGCTGATTATTATGTTCTGGATCTGAATCACTAACTTTTTAAAATTAGCAAAAATGTCCTGATATTGCATTTACCACACACTTTCATCTTTATGTAATAACAAAAAATAAACGATTTTACTGTATGTTAAATGAATGTTAACAGTAAGCGGGCTGTGACAACCAGCATCCCGCCTGCCCGCCATCCCTGAAATCCGCCATTTCGTGCGTCATCTCTCCGTTTCAAACGTCTCCTGGCAAATTGCCGTTCCCAACAACAGAACAGCACTATCTGCTGTTTTCTTCACCTCTCATCGCATTCTTTTACAGGTAAATCGCTTGTTTTTACACCATTATCATCCTGTTAACGGAAGCGCCAGAACCTTAACGCATGGATAAAATCACTCTCGTTGAGCGTACCAGCAGCATTTCGCATGGTTTAAGGTCAAGAATTAGGAATAGTTATAAAATCGAAAGTTTTGTTAAAAAACACAAAAATTTAACATGCATCCTAAGTAATTTCCTAAAGGTCTTTAGGAATTAAGAAGTTACTGAATACGTTAATACGTGAAATCTGAGAGGTTGTTGAGAAGATGTAGCAACTCATGACGATGATTCAGTCCAAGTTTCGCCAGGATGCAGCTGAGACGGTAAATAATGCGGCTATATGGGCGGTTCTGTAACTGCGCGATCTGACGCAAGGAGCTACCCTGTGACAGCGCCTGTAAGATCGGCCATTCATCCCGTGAAAACCACTCTTTGCGGTTGCCGGCGGGTGCCGGTGCTTCCAGCAAGGTTTGTTGCATAGCCAACGCCGTAAGCTGGCGTTCAAGCACATGAAAAGGGCCAGCCGCTTTACAAAACAGGCGAGCATCATAATCATCGGCGCGGACGAGCAGGTAGGGTGTCAGGTAGGGGGCGAACAGGCTGTGGCGGCGTAATCGGTCCAGCAGGTCAATGAGCGGCGAGGCGCGGCTTTCAATGTCAACTACCAGACGCGATGAAGGCCAGTGATTTAAATCACTGAGAGCGGCATCAAGCGTGGAATAGTCGCAGCAATTGCTCAGGGGCGACTGCCCGCTCAGAAAACCGGAACGGAAATAATTATCCTGTGTGACCAGAATGATAAAGGGAGCATCGGTTTTGCGGGTCTGGTTGATTGACTGGCTCAAATATTCGAGACGATCAAAAAATGGGAGAGCAAAAGGCGAGTGCGTAGAACCCAGTGAATCACTTCCTGTCCGACGACGCCGGTAACGGCGTACTGTCATTCGCATAGCTTCCCTCTTGGCGATGACCGTTCAGTCCTCCTGCCATCTCCAGGATGGCCAATAATATCCCTGACCGAAGCGCGCGCCAGCATGAAGCGCGCATGTACGGTCCCGTTCTGTTTCAATGCCTTCAATAAGCACATTCGCAGCAATTTTTGAACAAAGGGTGACCAGCTGTGTCAGCGCCGGCGTTTCACGTAAACGCCAGAAAGCGATCTTATCGATTTTTATTCCGCATAACGGCAGGCGACAGGATAAAAATGCTTGCCCTGACGCTTCATCAATATCGTCCAGCCAGATCCGGTGTCCCCGCGCGGTCAACTGCTGAAGCGCACAACTCACCCTCTGACGTACCGGGTCTGAGAGTGAAAAGAACGAGGCAGGTTCCACGAGTTCAATGTTCAGCGGTGGGCTGTTAAGTTGCAGTAAACGCTGGAACATTTCCGGTATGGTCAGAACGGTTATCGGCAAATTTATGAAAAGGTTGTCACAAGGGAAGGGGTTTTTTAACGCGGCGATCTGTGCTTCCAGCAACACAAGCGCCCGGGTGGCTGACCAGTCCTGGAAAAAGCTTTCGCTTTGCTGATGCGGCGACAGCACGCTGAGCACTTCGGCTCCCACCGCGCGTGAAGAGGAGAGGGCGACAATAGGTTCAAGCTTAATGCCTGTAATGTCGTGTGAGATGTGCTGCACGCACGAGGGAAAACCTGTCTGCTCTGGCGCTGTCACTCCGTCGTCCTGTTCACTTCCAGCCTCCAGGCGGCCGGGATACCGCAGGACAGTGTGAAGGTGAAGTAAACAGGAAAACAGCAGGCGTTACTTAAAAGCGGCTAAGCCTTTTCGCAGCCCGTAAAAGAGGGATAAATGTTGAAAAAACAGCCGTATTTACAATCAGCTAGTCATTATCGCCAGAGAAGGCGGAAAAGGCATTGACTCACTACGCATTGACCGTATAATTCCAGGCGTTTCACCACCGCGAAGTACACTCTTCTCCGTGCGCCCTTAGCTCAGTTGGATAGAGCAACGGCCTTCTAAGCCGTAGGTCGTAGGTTCGAATCCTACAGGGCGTGCCATTTAAAAACAGGCGCTTACGCCAGTTTCAAGCCAGCCTGATTTTCTTCATGAAACACCCATCGCGAAAGTAGCGTTAACGCACATTTTTCACAGCACAATTGACTGTTATAACAGTATTTTTCTTACGCTGTGGCAATTTTATTATTCCTCTACCATGCTCATATCACCTCACTCTCACTCGTGGGGCTTTTTGTAGTTGCTGATTAATCTCAAGGAAAAAGGTTATGAAAAAAACGACTGCTATTTTGATGGGCGCTGCATTTCTGTTTACCACCAATACCTTTGCGGCTGAACTGCTGACGAAAAACGAGTTTGAGAAAGTTGAATCACAGTATGAAAAAATCGGTACCGTGAGCACGGCTAACGAAGTCTCTGTCGACGATGCGAAAAAAGAGCTGGTCGAAAAGGCCGATAAAGAAGGTGCTGATGTACTGGTGCTGACTTCCGGTAATACAAACAACAAAATTCACGGCACCGCCGATATTTACAAGAAAAAATAATACCTTAGTAACCACCCCTGTTTCGGGGTGGTTGCGCGCCCTACCTCCCACCCAACATTGTTTCTTGCCGCTTCTCGCTCAGAGAGGCCGTTTACACTTGATTACGTATACATAATGCGTATAGTTCTCATTTGCATTTCTTTTAATAACTTTTAAGGCCCGACAACGGGTCATTTTTGCGCGCACGTTAAGAGCTCATTATGAACAACACCACAATGCACAAAACGCTGCTGGCGATTGCCATCGGCGCGGTAACCCACTCCGCTTTTGCGGCGGATGAGAAAAAAGAGGACACCATCGTCGTCCAGTCCACGGCGGGGAGTGATTTCAAACCCGGCGGCGACCAGCTGGTGCCCGCCTTCCTTGACGGGCAGGTGGCGAACGGCGGGCGCATGGGTATGCTCGGTCAGCAGAACGCCATGGACGTGCCGTTCAACATCATCAGCTACACCTCGAAGCTGGTGGAAGATCAGCAGGCAAAAACCATTGCTGACGTGGTTGCCAACGACGCGGGCGTGCAGTTCGTTCAGGGTTACGGCAACAGCGCGGAAACCTTCCGCATTCGCGGCCTGAAGTTTGACGGCGACGACATGACCTTTGGCGGATTGTCCGGGGTGCTGCCGCGTCAGGTGGTGGATGCCCAGATGGTCGACCGCATCGAGATCTTCAAAGGGGCCAACTCCCTGATGAACGGTGCCGCAAGCTCGGGCGTGGGCGGGATGATCAACCTTGAGCCTAAACACGCGGGCGACACCCCGCAGGCGAAAGTGGGTGTGGACTACACCTCGGATTCCCAGATTGGCACCACGCTGGATGCGGGCCGCCGCTTTGGCGATAACGACCAGTTTGGCGCGCGGGTGAACCTCGTGCATCGCGAAGGGGAAACCGGCGTGCCGAACGACCGCCGCCGCACCACGCTGCTCTCCACCGGCCTGGATTACAAGGGCGACCGTTTCCGCACCTCGCTGGACCTGGGCTACCAGAAAAAAACCTTCCACGGCAGCCCGACCAGCGTCAACATCTCGGCGGTGGATTTTGTGCCTGAACCGCCGAAGAACGATCGCAACTTCTCGCAGAAGTGGGCCTACAGCGATATCGAAAACGAGTTCGGGATGTGGCGCAGCGAGTATGACATCACCGATAGCTGGACGGCGTATACCGGTCTCGGCGCGCAGCACGCGCACGAAGAAGGGATCTACAGCGCGCCGAAGCTCCTCGATAAGAGCGGTAATGCGGTGGTCAGCCGTCTTGATACCAACCGCATCAGCGATTCTGTCAGCGGCATGGCGGGCATTCGCGGTAACTTCACTACCGGATTCGTCTCGCACAAGGTCAATGTTGGCTATTCGGCGATGACCAAAAACGAAAAGATCGCGTGGAAAATGTCGGCGACGAAGGATAATCCGACCACCAACATCTACCACAACACCGGCGTCGATATGCCGGACAGCTCCAACCTCAACGGCTCAGGCGGCAAATACAGCGATCCGCTGACCAGCGGGCGCACCCGCACGCAGGGTTGGCTGCTGAGCGATACCCTGGGCGTGCTGGACGACAAGCTGCTGTTCACCGCAGGCGCGCGGCATCAGAAAGTGGTGATTCGCGGGTACAACAAAATCACCGGTGCGGAAAACGACGCGGACGGTTTCGACGGCAGCCGCTGGATGCCCACCTACGGCGTAGTCTATAAAGCGTGGGAGGAAATTTCCCTCTACGCCAACCACACCGAGGCGTTACAGCCCGGTGAAACCGCGCCTCGCTCAGCAAACAACTACGGCCAGAGCACCGGTATCGTTCACTCTAAGCAGAACGAAGTGGGCGTAAAGGCGGACTTTGGCCGCGTGGGCGGCTCCCTGGCGCTGTTTGAGATCAAAATGCCGTCGGCGATCCTTGACGACAGCGGTCACTACGGCCTGGATGCAGAACAGCGTAACCGCGGCGTGGAGCTGAACGTCTTCGGCGAGCCAATGCTCGGGATGCGTCTGAACGCCAGCGCCACCTGGTTGCAGGCCGAGCTGACCAAAACCAAAAACGGCGTCAATCAGGGCAACGATGCGATCGGTATTCCGAGCTTCTACGCCGTGCTGGGCGCAGAGTACGATATCAAGCCGATTGAAGGCCTGACGGCGACCGCGCGCGTTAACCACTCCGGCACGCAGTATGCCGATCTTGCGAACAGCAAAAAGCTGGACAGCTACACCACGCTGGATCTGGGCATGCGCTATCGCTTCGCGGTGAACCACAATGAAAATCAGATGACCGTACGGGCAGGTATCGACAACGTGACCAACGAGAACTACTGGTCAAGCGTGGACGATTCCGGTACTTACATTACTCAGGGCGAGCCGCGTACCTTTAAGGTCTCGGTTGGCTACGAGTTCTAAGCGTTCCACCTCGTTATCCGGGGCAGGGACGCCCCAATCCCTTCGTTGTCGTGTTATAAAATTGTAATAAAAGCTTCTTACACTGGTCGCCACAACCTTACCTCTTGGCCAATGACAGGAAGCCGCTATGGGCAGACCCCTCAAATCCGTATTTAAAAAAGAACATCGCGACGATATCAGTAACCGCAGCGCTAACCCGGTATTCTCCGAGGTTGCAGAAGTGTTCCTCTCGCGCCGCCGTTTTCTCCAGATGGGGGCCGTAGCGGGGGCTGCCGTATCATTCCCGTATCTGATCACACCCGAAAATGCCATTGCCGCGGTATCGAAGCCTTCCGCGCTGGCAAAAGCGGTTTCCCTGGGCTTTACCAGCATCGACGTCTCTACGGAAGACACGGTCAGGGTGCCGGAAGGTTATATCGCCCGCCCGTTCTATCGCTGGGGCGATCCGACGGGGATCAAAGACAACATGCCGGCCTTTAAGCCGGACGCCAGCAATACCACAGACGAACAGGCTGTGCAGGCGGGCATGCACCACGACGGCATGGCGTGGTTTAGCCTGCCGCAGGGGGCGCAAAACCCGGAGCATGGACTGCTGGCGCTGAACCATGAGTACATCGACAACGGAATGCTGTTTACCGACGGTACGGCGAACTGGAGTCTCGACAAAGCCCGCAAGGGGCAGAACGCGATGGGCGTGTCGGTGGTGGAAGTGAAAAAAACGGGCAGCGGCTGGGAGGTGGTGCGTCCGTCTTCCTTCGCCCGGCGTATTACCGTCAATACGCCGATGCAGCTTACCGGCCCGGCGCGGCATCAGGATTTAATGAAAACCGCCGCCGACCCGCAGGGGGAACGCGTTCTGGGCACCATGCAGAACTGCGCCAACGGCCACACGCTGTGGGGCACCTATCTCACCTGCGAGGAGAACTGGTCGGACATTTTTGTCAAAAAAACCGATCTCAACCCGCTGGAAAAACGCTACGGCATCAGCGACAGCGATGAATCGTACCGCTGGAACGAGGTGGATGAGCGGTTCAGCGTTGATAAAACCCCTAACGAACCCAACCGTTTCGGCTGGGTCGTGGAGATCGATCCCTACAACCCGACCTCCACCCCGCGCAAGCACACCGCGCTCGGCCGCTTCAAGCATGAGGGGGCCGCCGTCACGCTCGCTGCCGATAATCGCGTGGTGGTCTACATGGGCGACGACCAGAAGTTTGAGTACATCTATAAGTTTGTCTCCGACAAAAAATACGATCCCGCGAACCGGGAAGCCAATATGCAGCTGCTGACGTCCGGCACGCTGTACGTCGCCAGGTTCAACGAGGACGGCAGCGGCGACTGGCTGCCGCTGATCTTCGGGCAAAACGGTCTGGATAAAAGCAACGGTTTTGCAAGCCAGGGCGATCTGCTGATTAAAACCCGTCTGGCGGCCGACGTGGTGGGGGCGACGAAAATGGATCGCCCGGAGTGGATAGCCGTCGATCCGCACGCCAGCGGCAGCGTCTACTGTACGCTGACCAACAACAGCGATCGCGGTAAAGAGGGCAAGGCGCCGGTGGATGCCGCCAACCCGCGCGCTAATAACGTGTTTGGTCACATCATGCACTGGCACGAAGAGGGTGCCGATCCTGCCGCCGCACGCTTTAAGTGGGATATTCTGGTCATGGCCGGGCGCACCGACGGCGACGATCCCAAAGCCAAAGGCTCGATGCAGGGCGCGGCATTTGGCAGCCCGGATGGGTTGTCGTTCGATCACCAGGGCGTGCTGTGGATCCAGACCGACGTTTCCTCCAGCACCATCAATAAGAAAGCCTACGAGGGGATGGGCAATAACCAGATGGTGGCCACCATTCCGGGCACCAACGAGTATCGCCGTTTCCTGACCGGGCCGCGCGGGTGCGAAATCACCGGCATTGCGTTTACGCCGGACAACCGCACGCTGTTTATCAACATTCAGCATCCGGGGGAGGGCGGGGATGATATTACCGACCCGGCCAATCCGCGCGCTGTTTCCAACTGGCCAGACGCCAGCCCGAACGGGCGTCCGCGATCGTCAACAGTGGTGATTACCAAAGCGGACGGCGGGATCATCGGGTCGTGACGTTTATCCGCCGGGCGCATGCGCTGGCCCGGCGTTAAGCTTGCTACCACCAGCATGAAGTGTTAAAACGTGCCCCTTCTAAAAAAGAGACAGGGGTAGGGCGTGAAAGACGCGTCATCCGCTTCAGGCCATGGTAGCGCTGAAGCTTCGTCGGATCAGAGTCCGACGCTGCAACGTGGTTTGCAAAATCGACATATTCAGTTAATTGCCCTTGGCGGCGCGATCGGTACCGGGCTCTTTCTCGGCATCGGCCCCGCCATTCAAATGGCTGGCCCGGCGGTTCTGCTGGGTTACGGTATCGCCGGGATTATCGCCTTCCTGATCATGCGCCAGCTCGGCGAGATGGTCGTTGAAGAGCCGGTATCCGGCTCCTTCGCACACTTTGCCTATAAATACTGGGGGCCGTTCGCAGGTTTCCTCTCCGGCTGGAACTACTGGGTGATGTTCGTGCTGGTCGGGATGGCGGAGCTGACCGCCGCCGGCATCTATATGCAGTACTGGCTCCCGGACGTGCCAACGTGGATTTGGGCCGCGGCCTTCTTCATCATCATTAACGCCGTTAACCTTGTTAACGTCCGCCTGTATGGCGAGACCGAGTTCTGGTTCGCGCTGATCAAGGTGCTGGCGATTATCGGCATGATCGGCTTTGGCCTGTGGCTGCTGTTCTCCGGCCACGGCGGCGAGCGCGCCACGATCGATAACCTGTGGCAGCACGGCGGCTTCCTGGCGACTGGATGGAAAGGGCTGATCCTCTCGCTGGCGGTCATTATGTTCTCCTTCGGCGGGCTGGAGCTGATTGGCATCACCGCGGCTGAAGCGCGCGATCCGCACAAAAGCATCCCGAAAGCGGTCAACCAGGTGGTGTACCGTATCCTGCTGTTCTATATCGGCTCGCTGGTGGTGCTGCTGGCGCTCTACCCGTGGGTGGAAGTGAAATCTGACAGTAGCCCGTTCGTGATGATCTTCCACGATTTGAACAGCAACGTGGTCGCTTCGGCGCTTAACTTCGTCATTCTTGTGGCGTCGCTGTCGGTCTACAACAGCGGGGTTTACTCCAACAGCCGCATGCTGTTTGGCCTCTCCGTACAGGGCAACGCGCCGAAGTTCCTCACTCGCGTCAGCCGTCGCGGCGTGCCGGTCAACTCGCTGTTCCTTTCTGGCGCTATCACCTCGCTGGTGGTGCTGATCAACTATCTGCTGCCGAAAGAGGCATTTGGCCTGCTGATGGCGCTGGTTGTCGCCACGCTGCTGCTTAACTGGATCATGATCTGCCTGGCGCACCTGCGCTTCCGCGCGGCGATGCGCCGCAAGGGGCGCGAGACGCAGTTTAAAGCGCTGCTCTATCCGGCGGGGAACTACCTCTGTATCGCCTTCCTCGGCCTGATTCTGGTGCTGATGTGCACCATGGATGAGATGCGCCTGTCAGCGATGCTGCTGCCGGTGTGGGTGGTGTTCCTGTTTATTGCATTTAAGCTCTCGCGCAAAAAGTAGCGCGGTTTTCTCCCTCGCCCTGTGGGAGAGGGACGGGGTGAGGGCACCAGACCGCACCAAACCAGACCGCACCACACTGCCTGCCTTCACGCCCGGTGGCGCTGCGCTTACCGGGCCTACAAAGTATCACTCCACCTTTATCGTGACCCCCCTCCCAATTCCGTTTCGATCCACAGGATCTTTATTTTGTAATCGATTACTTTTTATCTGAACTGTTTTGTAATCGATTACTTTTTCCGGGTGAGGCTTATCATGGTGTCAACTGAGAGTAGTGAAAAGGCGATAACGCAACACCGGCTGCTGGTGCCGCGTCTGTCGCTGATGATGTTTCTGCAATTTTTTATCTGGGGTAGCTGGTCGGTCACGCTTGGCCTGGTGATGACCCGGCACAACATGTCTTTGCTGATTGGCGACGCGTTCTCTGCCGGGCCCATCGCTTCCATTCTTTCGCCGTTCGTGCTCGGGATGCTGGTGGACCGCTTCTTCGCCTCGCAGAAGGTGATGGCGGTGATGCACCTCGCGGGCGCGGTGATCCTCTGGTTCGTGCCGGGGGCGCTGATTGCTGAGAATGGCGCGCTGCTGATTGGCCTGCTGTTTGGCTACACGCTCTGCTATATGCCGACACTGGCGCTGACCAACAACATTGCGTTTCACAGCCTGGCGAACGTGGATAAAACCTTCCCGGTAGTGCGCGTGTTCGGCACAATCGGCTGGATCGCGGCGGGCATTTTCATCGGCGTCACCGGCGTGGCGTCCAGCGTCACCATCTTCCAGGTGGCGGCGGTCAGCTCCGTGCTGCTGGCGGTCTACAGCCTGACGCTGCCGCACACGCCAGCGCCGGCAAAAGGCCTGCCGGTTAAGGTGCGGGATCTCTTCTGCGCGGACGCCTTCGCGCTGCTTAAAACCCGCCACTTCTTCGTCTTCTCCGTCTGCGCGATGCTGATCTCTGTCCCGCTCGGCACCTATTACGCCTACACCGCCTCGTATCTGGCGGATGCCGGCATTGCCGACGTCAGCACCGCCATGTCCTTCGGGCAGATGTCTGAGATCGTCTTCATGTTGGTTATTCCTCTGCTGTTCCGCCGCCTGGGCGTGAAAGTCATGCTGCTGATCGGCATGCTGGCGTGGTTTGTGCGTTATGCCATGTTCGCGTTGGGCGTCAGCGAAGAGGGGCGCATTCTGCTGTACCTCGGCATTCTGCTGCACGGCGTCTGCTACGATTTCTTCTTTGTCGTCGGCTTTATCTATACCGACCGCGTGGCGGGCGAAAAGGTCAAAGGCCAGGCGCAGAGCATGATCGTGATGTTCACCTACGGCATCGGCATGCTGCTCGGCTCTCAGATTTCCGGCGCGCTCTACAACCGCCTGGTGGCAGGACAGACCGTGCCGCAGGCGTGGGTCACATTCTGGTGGATCCCGGCGGTGGCTGCCGCGGCGATCGCGCTGATTTTCCTTCTCACGTTTAAGTATGACGATGACAAGGCGTAACGTTCAGGAGGTGGTATGAGGACAATGAAAGGACCGGGCATTTTTCTGTCGCAGTTTATTGGCGCAGAAGCGCCGTTTAATTCGCTCGACGGGCTTGCTGAATGGGCGGCAGGTAAAGGTTATAAGGCGGTGCAGATCCCCTGCAACCATCCGCACATCTTTGACGTCGAGAAAGCCGCAGAGAGCCAGGCCTACTGCGACGACATCACCACCAGGCTGGCCGCACACGGGCTGGTTATCAGCGAGCTGTCGACCCATCTGGAAGGGCAGCTCGTGGCGGTGAATCCGGTTTACAGCGAGGCGTTTGACCACTTCGCACCCGCCGCCGTGCGCGGTAACGAGGCGGCGCGCCGGGCGTGGGCGACGGAAAAGCTGAAGCAGGCGGCGGTCGCTTCGGCCAGATTAGGGCTGAAGGCGCACGCGACCTTCTCCGGCTCGCTGGCGTGGCCGTTTTTCTATCCGTGGCCGCCGCATAACGAGCAGCGTTTTCAGGAAGCATTCGAGGAGCTGGCAACCCGCTGGCGGCCAATACTGGATACCTTTGGCGAGCAGGGGGTGGACGTCTGCTTTGAGCTGCATCCCGGGGAAGATCTGCACGACGGCGTGACCTTCGAGCGTTTTCTGGCGCTGGTGGATAACCATCCGCGCTGCAACATTCTCTACGACCCGAGCCATATGCTGCTTCAGCAGATGGACTATCTGGCCTTTATCGATATCTTCCACGCGCGCATTAAAGCGTTCCACGTGAAGGACGCGGAGTTCCGCCCCAGCGGGCGCAGCGGCGTCTACGGCGGCTACCAGCCGTGGATCAACCGCGCCGGACGCTTTCGCTCGCCCGGCGACGGGCAAATCGACTTTAAGGGCATCTTCAGCAAGCTGACCCAGTACGACTACGACGGCTGGGCGGTGCTGGAGTGGGAGTGCTGCCTGAAGGATGGCGATACCGGCGCGAGTGAGGGCAGCGAATTTATCCGCCGCCACATTATTCCCGTTTCCGGACGGGCGTTTGATGATTTCGCCGCAGGGGGCAGCCATGATTAACGTCGGGATTATCGGCAGCGGGTTTATTGGCCCGGCACACATCGAGGCGCTCAGGCGTCTCGGGTTTGTGCAGGTGGTCGCGCTCTGCGACGGTTCGCTCGTTAAGGCGCAGGAAAAGGCGCGCCAGCTAAATGTCCCGCATGCTTACGCCAGCGTGGAAGAACTGCTCGCGCACCCCAATCTGCATGCGGTGCACAACTGCACGCCGAACCACCTGCACGCGGAGATTAACCGCCAGATCCTGCGCGCGGGCAAGCACGTGTTTTCCGAAAAGCCGCTGTGCATGACGCCGGACGAGGCGCGCGAGCTGGTGGCGCTGGCAGAGCAGGCGGGCGTGGTGCATGGCGTGAGCTTTCTCTATCGTCAGTTTGCGATGGTGCGCCAGGCGGCGAGCATGATGCGCGCGGGCACCCTCGGGCGGCTGTTCGCCTCGCACGGCAGCTATTTGCAGGACTGGATGCTGCTGGAAACCGACTACAACTGGCGGGTGGAGGCCGCGCTCGGCGGCGCGTCGCGGGCGGTGGCGGATATCGGTTCCCACTGGTGCGATACGGTACAGTATGTGACAGGCAGGCGCATTACCGAGGTGATGGCTGATTTATCCATCGTCTGGCCGAGGCGCAAGGCCAGCGCGGGTGGTCACCAGACCTTCTCCCATGACGAGCAGGCGGAGTATGAAGTCAAACCGGTCACCACCGAAGATTTTGGCTCGGTGCTGTTCCGTTTTGACGACGGCAGCAAGGGCAGCTTTAGCGTCTCGCAGGTGAGCGCGGGGCGAAAAAACCGCCTGACCTTTGAAATTAACGGCAGCGAGCAGTCGGTGGCGTGGGATCAGGAAATCCCGCAGCAGCTGTGGATCGGCCATCGCGCCCGGGCAAACCAGACGCTCACCGACGATCCAGGCCTGATGAACCCTGACGTGGCCGACAGCGCCCACTTCCCCGGCGGGCACATTGAAGGGTGGCCGGATGCCTTTAAAAATATGATGGCGCAGTTTTACCGTGCCGTGCAGGCGGGCGCGATGCCGGATAATCCGCAGTTTGCCACCTTTTACGATGGCGCCAGTGTGATGTATATCATTGATGCAATTGTGAAAAGTCATCAGCAGCAGCGCTGGGTGCGCGTGGAATACTGACGCATTGCCCGGTTCGCCGGGCAATCAATTTATGGTAGCCTGCACAAAACGCTAACCGCAGGATGTATCGTCGCTATGTCAATTCAGAAAATCGCTCAACTGGCCGGGGTATCCGTGGCAACGGTCTCCCGCGTACTGAATAACAGCGATACCGTAAAGGCGAAAAACCGCGAGCGCGTTTTGCAGGCGATCCAGGAGAGTAACTACCAGCCCAATCTGCTGGCGCGTCAGCTGCGCACTGCCCGCAGCTATATGATCCTGGTGATGGTCTCGAACATCGCCAACCCGTTCTGCGCCGAAGTGGTGAAGGGCATCGAAGCCGAGGCGGAAAAGAACGGCTATCGCATTCTGCTGTGCAACTCCGGCTCGGATATTGAGCGCTCCCGCTCGGGCTTAAGCCTGCTCTCCGGCAAAATCGTCGACGGCATTATCACCATGGATGCATTCTCGAAACTGCCGGAACTGGCCGCGCTGATTGGCAACGCGCCGTGGGTACAGTGCGCTGAATACGCCGATGCGGGCGCGGTCTCCTGCGTCGGCATCAATGATGTGGACGCTTCACAGCATGCCGTCAGCCAGCTGGCCGACGGCGGCCGCAAGCGTATCGCGATGATCAACCACGATCTCAGCTACAAATATGCCCGCCTGCGCGAACGCGGCTACAAGAGCGTGATCCACCTGCGGGATCTGGACTATCAGGCGGTGGAGTATGCCAGCGATCTCAGCTCCGGGGCGGGTATGGCGGCGATGCAAAACCTGTTAAAAGATAATCCGCCGGATGCGGTATTTGCCGTTTCCGATACGCTGGCGGCGGGCGCGCTGCGCGCCATTCAGCAGGCAGGTCTTCGGGTGCCGGAGGATATTGCCGTGGTCGGCTTTGACGGTACGGAGCTGGCGGACATGATTTCGCTCACCACCATCGAACAGCCGTCGCGGGATATCGGGCGCAAGGCGGTCGATCTGCTCTTAAATAAGATCGACAACCCGGACGCGCCCACGGAAAGGGTGATGATGGACTGGCGCTTTATTTCCCGCGCCAGCACCTGATTATTGCGCGATGACGCCAGCCAGGGAGCGAATATCGTTCCCGGTTGGCGACTGGTGAATACGCAGGCCAAATTCATCCACCACCGCGAAAATATGATCGAAGATGTCGGCCTGAATATCTTCGTATTCCGCCCAGATCACCGTGTTGGTAAAGGCATATATTTCAATCGGCAGCCCGTTGGCATCCGGCGCGAGCTGGCGCACCATCAGCGTCATATCTTTACGAATACGCGGGTGGTTACGCAGATATTCATTCAGGTAGGCACGGAAGGTGCCGATATTGGTCATCTTGCGCAGGTTTAATACCGATTCCCCTTCGCCGTTCTGCTGATTCCACAGGTTAATTTCCTCATGACGCGCCGCCAGATACGGCTTCAGCAGTTTCGCCTGAATCAGTTTTTGCTGCTCCTGCTCGTCGAGGAAATGAATGCTGGTGGTATCGATATTCAGGCTGCGCTTGATGCGGCGACCACCGGAGGCGGACATGCCGCTCCAGTTGATGAACGCATCGGACACCAGCGCCCAGGTCGGGATGGTGGTGATGGTGTTATCGAAGTTGCGCACTTTAACGGTGGTCAGGCCGATGTCGGTCACCGTGCCGTTGGCGCCGTATTTCGGCATCTCCAGCCAGTCGCCGAGCTTGAGCATGTCGTTGGCTGAGAGCTGAATACCGGCCACCAGGCCGAGTATCGGGTCTTTAAAGACCAGCATCAGAACGGCAGCCATCGCACCCAGGCCGCTTATCAGAATGGCGGGTGACTGACCGATCAGCAGGGAGATAATTAGTATCCCCACCAGAATGGCGCTTACCAGCTTGATGCCCTGGAATATCCCCTTCAGCGGCAGCTGTGACGCGGTGGCCATTTTCTGCGACAGATTGAAAATCACGTCCAGCAACGAGAAGAAGGAGAGCAGGGCATAAACCATCACCCACAATTTCGCGCAGGTGGTAAGTAATTCCGCCGCTTCGCTGCCTTTTTGCAGCCACAGAACCGCCTGAACGTTGACGATTATCCCCTGGAGGGTAAACGCCAGACGGTGAAATAACTTGTTCTGCGTAATGATCTGCAACCATAAATGGCTGCTGGCCTGGGCGCGTTTCTCGAATGCGCGCAGCACCACTTTGTGCAGAATAAAATGAACGATAATGGCCGTAAGAAAAATAATACCAAAGATAATCACTAAAGAGGTGGTGTGATTAATTTCAATCCCTAACTCTTCAACCTGAGCAATTAATTCCTGCATAACGTCTCCTGTATTGATGCAGCCCCATAATGGCGGCTGCGGATCTATTATGCAAATTCAGGCAGTTTTATTTTGTCGCCGGACAGGCCTTGACGACCGGTAAACACAGACGATGGCGCATACGCAGCGTGGCCAGCGCCAGCACCACCATCATGGCCGTTTCCACCATCAGGAAGACATTGACCGCCTGGGTGTAATCTCCGTGATGATTTTGCAGCCCGTGCAGCAAAATCGCGCCGAAAATGGCCGGGCCAAGCCCCAGCGCAGCCTGTTGCAGCGTGCTTAAAATCGCGCTCGCGGCCCCCGCGTCGTCAGGCTGAATATCACGCATCCCGATACGGTAGAAGCTGTTTACAATCAGCGCCTGCCCGTAACCCACCAGCCCGGTGGCCGGGGCCAGCGTCAGCGCGGTATTCTGCATTCCCCAGTGACGGAACGTGGCGATCAACGCCACCAGACCGACAAGCTGAATCGCAAGTCCGGTCAGCAGGATGGCGCTGGTGCTGTAGCGGGCAATCAGGCGTGGGGCGAACCAGGCAGAAATAAAATAGGTGACGCCAAGCGCGATAAAGCTGTTCCCGGACTGCCACGGCGCCATCCCCAGACCGCTTTGCATGGTCAGCGCCATACAGAACATGAACCCGGACCAGACGCTGAAAAAGAGTATCCCGATTAGCACGCCAAAGCGGATGCTGCGCAGCTGCAACAGGCGCGGCGCGATGAGCGGGTGGGCATTCTCACGCTCTTTTTTGCGCGCGTTCAGCACCATTACACAGACCAGCGGCACAATCGCCAGCAGTGCGGCCTTCAGCGGCCACGACCAGTGCCACTGCGGGCCGAGCGCCATCGGGAACAGCAGACAGCACAGTATTGCCGTCAGCAGGACAGTCCCGGTCCAGTCAATGCGCGACGGCGTGTCGCGGCGGGTTTCCGGCACGTAGCGACGGCTCAGCGCCAGCACCACCAGACAAATCGGCACGTTGATAAAGAAGGCGTTGCGCCAGCCAAGCCCGGCGATGTCCGCCGACACCAGCCAGCCGCCACCCATCTGGCCGACGATAAACGCAATTCCGCCGATACCGCCGAACAGACTGATCGCTTTGGCGTGTGCCGTTCCTTTTAACGTCACATGCAACGTCGCGAGAATTTGCGGCATGATCAGCGCGGCGCCCGCACCCTGAATAATGCGCGCGCCAAGCAACTGTTCGATATTGCCCGCCATGCCGCACAGCAGTGAGGCCAGGCCAAAACACGCCACGCCCCACATAAACAGGCGACGGCGGCCAAGGTTATCGCCCAGCTTGCTGCCGGGTGCCAGGCAGACGGCAAAGGCCACGCCGTAGAGGGCGACGATCAGCTCCAGTTCGGTGGCGGTGGCGTGTAACGAATGGGTGATGGAATCCAGCGCCACGTTGGTGATTGAGGTATCAATCAACGGCAGCATCTGGCCGGTTAACAGCAATATCAGGCCCGCACGACCCGGTGAAACAACTGACGTATTCATGGTGACTCCATTGCGTCAAACAGCGTAGAGTCGTAGCATCAATCATCTGATAAACGGGTACCAGTTCTTACTTATACTGGTACTGGCACTACCATGCAGGAGATGTTATGGCGCTGATGTCTGAACCTGTCACCTCTCTCCAGGATGACACCCGCAAGCAGCTGGGCGCGTTTTTGCGTGCCCGGCGCGAAAGCCTCGATCCGCAGCGCCTCGGCTTACCGCGCAGCGGCCGCCGCCGCACGCCGGGCCTGCGCCGGGAAGAGGTGGCGATGCTCGCGGATGTCGGCGTGACCTGGTACACCTGGCTGGAACAGGGCCGGGACGTCAATCCGTCCAGCGCGGTGATGGCCGCCATCGCAAAAGCGCTGCAATGCACCCCGACCGAAGCCCGGCATCTTTTTGTGCTTGCCGGTTTGCCGCCGGGCGAAGCCCCGCAGGCGGTGTGCTGCGAGGGGATCAGCGAAGGCACGCGTCGCCTGCTGGATACCCTGATGCCGAAACCCGCCAGCATTCAGAAACCGAACTTTGATATCGTGGCGTGGAACGACAGCTTCGGACACCTGATGGGCGTCGATTTCAACGCTATCCCGCCGGAAGATCGCAACTGTATTTACCTGTTCCTTACCCATCCGGCGTGGCGCGCGCGGCTCGGCAAACGTGACGACGTGCTGCCGATTTTCGTCTCCTACTTCCGCGCGGCAATGGCTGAGCACCGTGGCGACCCGCTCTGGGAAGCGAAGCTGGCGCGTTTTTTTGCGGTGTCCGAAGAGTTCAAAACCCTGTGGCACCAGCGTAACGACGTGCGCGGCGTGGAGAACCAGCTCAAGCTGTTCACCCATCCCGAGCTGGGGGATTTTCATCTCCAGCAGATGTACTGGTACTCCGCCCCGCGAAACGGATCGCGGCTGCTGGTCTATTTACCCGTGGATGAGGCAGGGGAGAGGGCGATGGCGTGGCTGGCGGAGCAGGGGATATAAATTTTTGCGAGGGGCTTTCAGGGAATCAACGCTGATCCGGTCCTGCCTGGAATAAGCTGGTAAGGTGAATCACGAAAGGCAAAATTAGCCTTTAATGCAAATTGCCTTACATGCTAATATTATCAGGGATGAAATACAGTGTTCAGACTTATCGTTCATGCGGCAATCAGGGAGGAGATCCTCTCATTGCCTGCGGGTGTTTATCAAGAAGACGCAAAAAACGCCCTCTGCTGAACTCCGTCTGGCACTGAAAGGACAACAGGAGATGTTGGATGAGCAAGAAGATTATTGACTGGGATGAACTCAGAGCTGAACTGTTAAGCGATTCAGAAGTTCAGGCTTCCTTTGATGCAGAAGAGCGCAAGGAGCGTCTGCGGGAGATGCTGGCGCAATGGCGCAATCATGCTGGTCTGACGCGCGCCCAGGTGGCGGAGCGGATGGGCGTCAGCGCCCCGACGGTATCAAGAATGGAAGCAAATATTACCCGGGCGAGTCTCGATACATTAACGCGTTATGCGCTGGTGTGTGGGGTAAAGCATCCGCAGATAACGCTTTACTGAAAACGGGCACGCCGATAGCCGGCGTGCCAGAAGCGCTTAGCACTCAGTCACAATCGTGCTCAGCGGCAGGCGAGATTTCGGCAGCGTGGCGTTGAAATCTTCCACGCTGTGATGCCCGACCGGGACCACCACCAGGCTGGTGAAGCCTTTCTCTTTCAGGCCAAACTCTTCATCGAGGATCGCGGCGTCAAATCCTTCGATGGGTACCGCATCCAGGCCCATCGCGGCCACGCCCAGCAGGAAGTTGCCGACGTTCAGGTAAACCTGCTTCGCCATCCACTGGTCGTCATCTTTCAGATCCACGCGGTGCATGTCGGCAAAATAGCAGCGGCCTTTGTGGTTCGCGGCTTTTGCTTCTGGCGTGGCGAAACGGCCGTCAGCCTCTTCCTGATCGACAACGCGCTCAAGCCAGGCATCGTCCATCGCGGTTTTCGCGCAGAACACCACCACGTGAGAGGCATCCAGCATTTTGCGTTCGTTAAACACATAGGTGCCCGCCGCGGATTTTGCCACGCGCGCTTTACCCTCTTCAGTGCTGGCAACTATAAAGTGCCACGGCTGGGAGTTGGTGCTGGACGGGCTGTATTGCAGCAGCGTTTTGATTTTTTCCGCTTCTTCTGCGGTCAGTTTTTTGGCTGGGTCGAACGCCTTGGTAGAGTGGCGTTTCAGGGCGACAGAAATAATATCCATAACAACTCCTGGTGATGAAATTCGCCCGCGGGCGGGCGTGAAAGGAAAGCAGATTACCGCGCGAAGCGGGAAAAGATAAGTGCGATTCGAGCGCTTATTCTGTTCGTCTCAGACGAACAATCAGGCTGGCCGAATCCACTTCTGATCTTTTTTCGGCAGTTTATCAACGACCAGATTCCACGAATCCGTAATCAGGTCGGTGACCAGTTCAGGCGTGATGTCGTCCGTGCCATAAAGGGAGATCCAGTGTTTTTTATTCAGATGGTAACCGGGCTCCACGCCACGGTAGATCTGCTGATTGAGCAGCGATTTTTCCGGATCGGATTTCAGGCTGACGTGGGCCCGACCGTGTGCGGTCGCCATCAGCATAAAAATTTTCCCGCCCACCTTAAACACGTCATACTCCGGGCCAAACGGCCAGCAATGTTCGGTAAAAGGCATCTCCAGCGCGACGCGTCTGGCATGTTCCTGCAAGGATTTACTGTCCATGGTTATCTTCCTCAGCAAGCCCGCGCCACATGGCTTCAAAGCCCAGCGCTTTAAAATCGACGGCACGGGACGGATCGCGGGCGGCAAACTCCATGGTGGTTTCAGCCAGCGATAAGAACATTGCATCACCGAAGGTCTTAAACTCGTCAGACATAAACACCGGGCGGATCGAACGACGACACAGTTCATGCAGTTCCGGGAACATGTCTTTCACCGCCTGCTCGGTTTCGGCGTTCAGCTTTTCACTGACGCCAATCTGACGGATAGCCGCATGCGCCAGGGGGTTACGAATGCCCCAGTCCACATAGCTGTTCCAGATATTGCGGGTATGCTCTTTTGGCTCGGTGATGGTGCGATCGAGATTCGCCAGCATGGTCTGGCAGAGATCCTGCTTCAGATGCAGGTAGAGGGCATTCAGCAGATCGTCTTTGGTAGCAAAGTAGCGAAACAGTGTCCCTTCAGCGACGCCCGCATTACGGGCAATTAACGCCGTTGAGGCGGCAATACCTGACTGCGCAAACGCAGCCGTTGCTGCTTCCAGTAAGGCCTGTTTTTTATCTTCACTCTTCGGACGTGCCACTAAATTTTTCCTCCCGTCAATTGTAAAAGCCCTGATTGAAACACGAGCCTTGATACGCTGCAACGCGGAATGTCAAAGATCGAAAACCTTCTTGACGGCGTAATCACCCTATCTATAATGAGTGCTTGCTCACTCATAATCAAGTATCACACGCGCAAACCATCGGATGGGGCGCGTAGGCGGGTCAGGAAATGAAAAAGCCTCTATTCATCTGCGTGGTGTTAGTCATGATTATTGCTTCAGCTGCCAGTTTACCGTTTGTACTGAATGCCGGATTTGGCCAGCCACCGCAGGGTGCGCAGCTCTCTGAAGTGGAAGCCTCTCCGCACTATCGCGACGGGCAATTCCATAACACGCTCCCTACGCCGGGCTTTACCGGGCAACAAAATATGCTGGTGGCGTGGTGGCAGTTCCTTACCCGTAAAACCGAAAACGCCCGTCCTGCGCAGCCGCTGCCGCTGGTGAAAACCGATCTGGCTAGCCTGTCGCCTGAACAGGACACGCTGGTGTGGCTCGGCCACTCCTCCTGGTATATGCAGCTGGCAGGGAAACGCATCCTGATCGATCCGGTTCTGAGTAGCTACGCCGCACCGTTCTCGTTTCTCAATAAAGCATTTGCGGGGGAGTACCCGTGGCGTGCGGAGAGCATGCCGGAGATCGACCTGCTGATTATCTCCCACGATCACTATGACCATCTGGATTACGCCACCATCAAGGCGCTGCTGCCGAAGGTTAAGCGCGTGGTCACGCCGCTGGGCGTGGGTTCGCATCTGCGCTACTGGGGGATGACCCCGGAGATAATCGACGAGCGGGACTGGAACCAGTCGGTGCATATCAGCGATGCGCTGACGGTACATGTTCTGCCCGCGCGCCATTTTTCCGGGCGCGGCATTAAGCGTAACCAGACCCTGTGGGGGAGCTTTATGTTTGTTACCCCAGAGCGAAAGGTTTACTACAGCGGAGACTCCGGTTACGGCCCGCACTTCAAGGCTATTGGCGAGCAGTTTGGCGGAGTGGACTTAGCCATTATGGAAAACGGGCAGTACGACCAGGACTGGAAGTACATCCATATGCATCCGGCGGAAACGGCGCAGGCCTCGGCAGATCTCAATGCCAAAGCGGTCGTACCGGGACATAACGGGCGTTTTGTGCTGGCGAAACATACCTGGAACGATCCACTGATCCAGCTGGCGAAAGCCAGCAAGGATAAAAACTACCGGCTGCTGACGCCGGAGCTGGGCGAGCCCGTGCGGGTGAGTGATACCACGCAACAATTTCGCGAGTGGTGGGAATAATGTTTAAGCGAGAAGCAGAGGGGGAGAGCAGTATGACGATTTCCGCTCAGGTCATTGATACGATTGTCGAATGGATCGATGACAACCTACACCAGCCGTTACGCATCGAAGAGATTGCCCGCCATGCGGGTTACTCAAAATGGCATTTACAGCGGCTGTTTATGCAGTACAAAGGCGAAAGTCTGGGGCGCTACATCCGCGAACGCAAGCTGCTGATGGCGGCGCGCGATCTGCGTGAGTCAGACGAGCGCGTGTACGATATCTGCCTGCGCTACGGGTTTGACTCGCAGCAGACGTTTACCCGCATCTTTACCCGCACCTTCAACCAGCCGCCCGGGGCGTACCGCAAAGAAAACCACGGTCGGGCGCACTGAAAAACATCCCCTCACCCCGGCCCTCTCCCCAAAGGGGCGAGGGCGTAATCGTCCCCTCTCCCCTTTGGGGAGAGGGTTAGGGGGAGGGGATCAGACCGCACCATGCTTACCAGCTGTAATTCACCGTCGCCGTCACCGTCCGGCCAATCCCGTAGAAGCACGCCGTATCGCTTGCGCACGACGCCACATACTTTGTGTCTGCCACGTTATTGACGTTGAACTGCACGCTTGCCCCTTTCAGGCTGCGGTTCATCTCGCCCAGGTCGTAGCGCAGCATCGCGTCATACAGATCCACCGATGGCACCTTGAAGGTATTCTTCGCATCGCCGTAGCTGGTGCCGATGTAGCGCATCCCCACGCCAGCGGTCAGGCTCTTCAGCGCGCCGCCCGGAACGGTATAGCTGGCGAACGCCGATGCCATATGTGCCGGAATGCGCGCAGGCGTTTTGCCTTCAGTTCCCGCCACCGTGGTGCTTTCGGTTTTTGCATCGGTGTAAGTGTAGGAGCCAATCAGGTTGATGTTATCCATCAGCGTGGCGTGGATTTCCGCTTCAGCGCCTTTCGAACGCACCTTGCCCGCATTTTCGAACCAGCCTTCAGCGCTGTTATAGGTCGCGACGTTGTTCTGAGTTAAATCGTACAGCGCCAGGGTCATCAGCGTGGTGTCGACCGGCTGATATTTCACGCCAATCTCGGTCTGCTCCCCGGTAGTAGGCCTGAAGGGCGCAACGCCCGGCGCACGGTTGGTTTGCAGGTTCGGTTCAAACGAGGTGCTGTAGCTGATGTACGGCGACAGGCCAGAATCAAACGCGTACAGCAGGCCAGTGCGCCAGGTAAATTTGCTGTCGTTCTGCTGCGTAACGCTGTTATCGGTGAAGTCGCTGGTACGCACTTCGCTCCAGTCGTAGCGCCCGGAAACCAGCCACTCCCAGTTATTCCAGCTCATCTGATCCTGAAGATACAGGCCCATCTGGTCGAGATTTTGCTGCTCGTCGGACGCCGTTTTGAAGGTACTTTCATCCACGTTCACGCCGTAAACCGGGTTTGTCCAGTCAAGGTCATACTGTGAGCCGCTCCCGCGCGCCAGCAGCTGTTTATCCTTGCTGGTCTTGTAATCAAACCCGCCGAGCAGGGTGTGGCTGACGCTTCCGGTCTCCAGCTGATATTCCAGCTGGTTATCAAGGCCAAATTCGTTGGTCGTGCGCGCTTCACGCTGGGCGCGACGGGTCAACACCGTGCTGTTGGCCGCGCTGTTGGCGTAAACCAGATAACGATATTTCTGCTTGATGGTGGCGTAACGGGCGTTCTGGCGGAAGGTGAGGTTGTCGGCGAACTGGTGTTCCAGCTCGTAGCCAATCATCGTCTGCTCGCGCCAGGATTGATTGTAATTCGGATCGCTGACGTTAAAATCGCGCGGGATGTACTTCCCGTCGGCACTTTTCACCGTGCCATACGCGGGCAGGAAGTTGCGGTATCCGGCATCCGGATCTTTCTGGTAGCTGGTCAGCAGCGTAAAGCGGGTCTGATCGTTCGGGTACCAGGTGATTGCCGGGGCGATCGCCATCCGCGTCTCTTTATAATCGTCCACCTGATTATGCTGCGTACGGGCGATACCGTTCACGCAATACAGTACGCGCCCGTCGTCGCTCAGCCTGCCGCCGAAATCAAACGCACCTTCGGCGAGATCGTTATTGCCGGTGCGGAACTGCACGTTGTGAATGGCCTCCGCCGTCGGGCGCTTGCTGGTCATGCTGATTAACCCGCCAGGATTGACCTGTCCAAACAGGACCGAGGCCGGGCCGCGCACCAGTTCCACGCGCTCCAGCAGCCACGGGTCAACTGTGCCCGTCTGTGATGAGGCCGTTGCGCCAAAGCTTAAGCCGTCGAGGAATTTCGGCACGTAGCTAAAGCCGCGCACAAACACCTCGTCGTTACGGTTAGACGAGCCCCGGTACTCGGTAAACACGCCCGCCGAGTAGCGCAGCGCCTGCGAAACGGAGGTGACGTCCTGCATGTTCATCTGATCGCGGGTGATCACCGATACCGACTGCGGCGTCTTCACGATCTCCGCGCTGGTCTTGGTGGCGGAGAGCGTTTTCGTCGCCACAATGCCTTTTACGGGCGCAGTGGGCTCTTCACTCACGCCCTGCGTCACCGTAATCGTTTCTTCTTTCGTTTCTGCCTGAGCCGCGACGCTGGTCGTCGCCAGACTCAGTAGCCAGAGCCGCATTATCTTATTATTTTTAAAAATTTTTATTGAACGTCCTTGGTTGCTATCGCCATAAAATCACCGGTAAATCGCCGTTGATGATATTGCAAATTATTACCATTTGCATTAGCGTTGTTAACAAATTTCGTTGGGGAACAAGCGGTAATGAAGAGGGTATGGAGTGGGTTGCTGTTGGGGATCGGCGCGCTGCCCGCCGTGGCGGCAACGTGCGAGCAGACGTCCCGGCAGGTCGATATTCAGGGAAAGTTTGATGCCAGCGGCGAAGTCTGCTTCTCCCTGCCTGAACTGGGTGAAAACTACGTTTCCGCCACGCTGAATGGCGTGACGGATGCGCGCCTGCTTGATGGGCAAAACCGCCGCATCCGCACGCTGATCGAAAATGGTCCTGCGGACGGGGAACACACGCTGCTGTTTGCCCTGCCGGTGAAACAGAACACCTCGCTGGTGCTACACGGAGAAGCCGGTAAGCCGTGGCGTTTTCAGTGGCGGATGAAAGAGACCTCTCCGTTACCACGCGTGCAGATGCTGGCGCCTGAAAGCCCGACGCTGAAGGCGCTGGCAAGCGTCATTTCTGCCGGTGGAAGTACCGAGGCGTTCTGGCAGGCGCAGCGTCGACAGGGAACGCCGATGGTGGAGCCGGTAGATGCGAGCCATAAGCGCGTGACCTTTCTGTGGCGCGGCGCGCGGGATAACGTCTTCATTCTCGGCTCTCCGGCGGGGGATCACGATCCGCTGTTCCGCCTGGGCAACAGCGACGTCTGGTTCCGCAGCTATGTAGTCCCCGCTGATACGGTAATGCAGTACAAGCTCGCGCCCGATGTGCCGATCGTCGAGGGTTCCACACGCGATCAACGCCGCGCCATCCTGGTAAGCGCGCAGGCCGATCCGCTTAACCCGAATACCTTCGGGGAGCAGAAGACCGATCGCTGGAATCGCTATTCGCTGCTCGATCTCAGCCCGGCGCGCTACTGCTCCGTTCGGGCTACGGCACAGCCGCTGGTACACGGGACGTTGAGCCGCCAGAGGCTGAGCAGCAACATCCTCGGCAATGCCCGCGACGTGATGATCTACCAACCGCGCGGCGCACAGCCTGCACGCTGGACGCTCATCCTTTTCGACGGACAGGTTTATCAGGACGAATACCATTTTGCCAACGTGCTGGACGGTCTGATTGCCCGGCATCACCTGCCACCGATTAACGTGGTGTTTATCGACAGCCTCGATCACGCCCGTCGCGGCAACGAGCTGCCGCCGAACCCGGATTTTGCTGACTTTATGGCGCACGAGCTGCTGCCGTGGCTGCGGGGGAAGGGCATCGGCATGCAGCGGCAGAAAACCGTACTGGCAGGATCCAGCTACGGGGGAATTGCCTCTTCATGGGTGGCGCTGCGCTATCCGCGCCTGTTTGGCAACGTGCTGAGCCTTTCCGGTTCTTACTGGTGGGCGCCGGAAGGTGACGCCCCGGGCTGGCTGACGCGTCAGTACCAACAGTCTCCACCGTATCCGGTGCGCTTCTGGTTACAGGCCGGGAAGTTTGAAACCGCGGGGCCGGGCGGCGGCATCTATCGCACCACGCAGGATTTTGAACAGGTGCTGAGGAAAAAAGGCTACCGCGTCAGCTTCCACCCCTCATCCAGCGGCCACGACTACGCGGCCTGGTGTGAAGCGCTGATCCACGGGATGCGCGATCTCACTGGCTTACGACGCCAGTGAAAACCAGCGGCGCCAGATGAAACGCAGGATAAAGAATTCGATGGCGCCGAGCACCAAAAACCACAGACAGAACAGAATGGTGTACAGCTGATTCAGATCGACCATATGAAAGGTCTGAACCAGCTTCTGCGCCAGCACCAGACCCAGCGACGGCGCAGGTAACAGCAGGCAGGAGAGCAGGGCCATCAGCAAAATGCCCCCTGCGGTGAGCAGCGATTCTAACGGGTGTTTCATCGTAATGTTAATCGTCAGTTAAAAATGTCATTGTCCGGCATCCTGAAACGTAAAGCAATATCATCCCCGCAGGCAAAATTGGGTGAAAGGCCACCGTTATTCTGCGAATTAATAACAGAAAACAGATAATATTTTCGGGGCGATTAAATTAATATCGCGTTATGTAAATAAACGTCTTTCTCACGAAAATAATTTTACAAAGCTATAGGTGCTATATCCAATTAACGTCGCAATAACAATGGCTGCGACAATGTATAACGCCAGACGCCGTCCGCGATAAATACCAAACATGCTTCCTCCTCGTTTAGTGTTGGTTTAGAAATATTTTGTAAAAATCAACGCGTCGAAATAATTTTAATCAGTTTTGAATAACCGGGTAGTCAATATATTGCGGTAGATCAATTTAACCCGCAAGACTAAAAAATGAATTATTTAAAGCCAGAAAGGAATTCCGGCTTCCGTCCACCGGATATTGAAGGAAAAATACCATGACCAAAAAAAAATTCTCGCAGAATATGCCACCCGCAGGCGGGCAGGCGTACCAGCAGACCGTAGAGCAGGTGCTTGCTCAGGCGCAGAGCCAGGCTAATGGCCTGGACCGCGCCGAGGCGCAGGCACGTTTGCAGAAACATGGCCCGAACGCGCTGCCGGAGAAAAAAGGCAAGCCGGGCTGGCTGCGTTTTCTCGCGCATTTTAACGATGTCCTGATTTACGTCCTGCTGGCAGCCGCCGTATTAACGGCAGTAATGGGACACTGGGTTGATACGCTGGTTATTCTGGGCGTGGCGGTAATCAATGCCTTAATTGGCCACATTCAGGAAAGTAATGCAGAAAAATCCCTGAAGAGTATTCGCAATATGCTCTCCAGCGAGGCGCGCGTTATTCGTAACGGCAACCATGAAACTATCCCGACGACGGAAATCGTCCCGGGCGATATAATTGTGTTGCGCGCAGGAGATCGTATTCCGGCGGATATGCGCTTAATCGAAGCGCATAATTTACGCGTGGAAGAGGCTATTCTGACCGGTGAATCCACCGTGGTGGATAAACACACGAACCCGTTGAGCGGCGAATTACCGCTGGGCGACCGCACGAACCTGGTCTTTTCCGGTACGACGGTCAGCGCGGGCGGCGGCGTGGGCGTGGTCATTGCCACGGGCCAGGAGACCGAACTCGGCCACATCAACCAGATGATGGCGGGCATTGAAAAACACCGCACCCCGCTGCTGGTGCAGATGGACAAGCTGGGCAAAGCGATCTTCGCCATCATTCTGGCGATGATGGCCGCGCTGTTTGTCTTCAGCCTGGTGTTCCGCGAGATCCCGATGGGCGAGCTGCTGCTCTCCCTGATTAGCCTGGCGGTCGCCTCCGTACCGGAAGGTCTGCCGGCAATTATCTCCATCATCCTCTCTCTGGGCGTACAGGCGATGGCGCGCAAGCGGGCGATTATCCGCAAGCTGCCGACGGTTGAAACCCTGGGCGCGATGACCGTGGTCTGCTCGGATAAAACCGGCACCCTGACCATGAACGAGATGACGGTGAAAGCCATCATTACCGCCGACACCTGCTACCGCGTGGACGGCAACAGCTACGAGCCGGTGGGCAACATCTATCTCGAAGGCAGCGATGAGCCGGTGCAGATCCAGCCGGGCACCGTGCTGGAGCAGTACCTGCGCACCATCGACCTGTGTAACGACAGCCAGCTGATTCAGGACGAGCGCGGCCTGTGGGGCATCACCGGCGGCCCGACCGAGGGCGCGCTGAAGGTGCTGGCGGCCAAGGCCCACCTCGAGCCGGTCGTGACCACGCTGGTTAACAAGATCCCGTTCGACTCTCAGTACAAGTACATGAGCACCCACTACCAGATTGGCGGTGAGGAGCAGATTTTGATCACCGGCGCGCCGGACGTGATTTTCGCCCTGTGTGAGCAGCAGCAGACCCGCAACGGTGCGCAAGCCTTTGACCGCGCGTACTGGGAAACGGAGATGGAGCGCTATGCGCGTCAGGGGCTGCGCATGGTCGCCGCGGCGTTCAAGCCAGCGAACGGTGAGCAGGCATTGACTCACGACGATCTGAGCCACGGCCTGATCTTCCTCGGCATCGCCGGGATGATGGATCCGCCGCGTCCGGAAGCGATTGAGGCGATTAACGCCTGCCAGCAGGCGGGGATCCGCGTGAAGATGATCACCGGCGATCACCCGCAGACGGCGATGAGCATCGGCCAGATGCTTGGGATCACCAACAGCGAGCAGGCGGTTACCGGCTATCAGCTGGAGAAAATGGACGACGCCGAGCTGGCGGAAGCGGCGGTAAAATATGACATCTTCGCCCGTACCAGCCCGGAGCATAAGCTGCGCCTGGTGAAAGCGTTACAGGAAAAAGGCGAAATCGTCGGCATGACCGGTGACGGCGTGAACGATGCGCCGGCGCTGCGCCAGGCGGACGTGGGTATCGCGATGGGCATCAAAGGCACGGAAGTCACCAAAGAGGCGGCGGACATGGTCCTGACGGACGATAACTTCGCCACCATCGCCAGCGCGGTGAAAGAGGGGCGTCGCGTTTACGACAACCTGAAGAAGACCATCCTGTTCATCATGCCGACCAACCTGGCGCAGGGGCTTTTAATTGTGATTGCGCTGCTGGCGGGGAACATCATTCCGCTGACGCCGGTGCTGATTCTGTGGATGAACATGGCGACCTCCGCCAGGCTCTCCTTCGGCCTGGCCTTCGAGGCCGCCGAGCGCAACATCATGCGCCGCCCGCCGCGCCAGACCGGGCAGCACGTAATGGACGCCTACGCCGTCTGGCGCGTGGCCTTCGTCGGCACCATGATTGCCATCGCCGCCTTTGCGCTGGAAGCCTGGCTGGCCCCGCGCGGGCACAGCGCGGAGTTCATCCGCACCGTGCTGCTCCAGATGCTGGTCTGCGCCCAGTGGGTGTACATGATTAACTGCCGCAATACCGAAGGGTTCTCCCTGAACCGCGGCCTGCTGGCGAACAAAGGGATCTGGCTGGTAACGGGCGTGCTGTTCCTGCTACAGGCGGCGATCATCTACCTGCCGTTTATGCAGATGCTGTTCGGCACCGAAGCGCTTCCGCTGCGCTACTGGTTCGTGACGCTGGCGGTGGCGGGGGTGATGTTCTTCGTCGTCGAAATCGAGAAGCGACTGACCCGCAGGTTCCGTAAGGCTGCATAACTTTTTGCCCTCACCCTAACCCTCTCCCACAGGGAGAGGGAACCCTGACCTCCCTCTCCCTGTGGGAGAGGGCCGGGGTGAGGGAAAACAACGCCGAGGTACTTCTTAATGAAACTCCCACTCCTGTTCGCGCTCCTCGCCTGCACCCTGCAACCCGCGTTCGCCGCAGTCATTCCCGTGCGTGTTGCCACCGTGGAGCAAACCGCCCACGCCGCCGAGCGCCAAATTCCGGGCCGCATTGAAGCTATCCACACCGTTGAACTGCGTGCACGTGCGGAAGGCGTCATCACCAGAATCCACTTCCGCGATGGCCAGTATGTGAAAAAAGGCGACGTGTTGTTCGAACTGGACGACGCCGAGCCGCGCGCCGCACTGCGTCTGGCCCAGGCCGAAGTGAGAAGCGCTGAAGCCACGCTGCGTCAGGCGCAGCAGCAGCTTTCCCGCTTCGAAAGCCTGGGCAACAGCAACGCCATCAGCCGTCACGACGTGGACAATGCCCGCATGCAGCGCGACGTGGCGAGCGCCGCGCTGGAGCAGGCCAAAGCCCGGCTCGACACCCGCAGCGTCACCCTGAACTACACCCGCATCACCTCGCCGATTGACGGGCGCGTGGGGCACAGCAACTTTCACGTCGGCAGCCTGGTGAATCCTGCCAGCGGTGTGCTGGTGGAGGTGGTGCAGCTCGATCCGATCCGCATCGCCTTTGCGCTGGAAGAGGGCGCGTTTGCCACCAAAGCCGGACAGCATGCGGATATCAGCGCCATGAAGCAGGCCTGGCAGGCGCTGATTGACAGCAACGGCCAGCGCATCAGCGGGGAACTCACCTCCGTGGACAACCGCATCGACCCGCGTACCGCCAGCGTGATGCTGCGTGCCGAGTTCACCAACCCGCGCCATCAGCTGCTGCCCGGCGGCAATGTGAACGTTTACCTGCGTCCGGCAAGCGAGCTACCGGTGCTGACTCTGCCCGCCGCTGCCGTACAGCAGAATGGCGACGGGTTCTTCGCCTGGGTGATTAACGCCGAGGATAAAGCCGAAATGCGTCCGCTGAAGGTCGCCGGGCAGATCGGCCAGCAGTTCCAGATTGCCTCCGGCGTGAAGCCCGGTGAGCGAGCGATTACTGACGGTGCGCAGCGCTTGCAGCCAGGCGCAACCGTCCAGATATTGAATTAAGGAGCCATCATGCTGACGTTTTTCATCAAACGCCCGCGCTTTGCGATGGTGATTGCGCTTGTCATCACCCTGCTGGGGGTCATCGCGCTGAGGATTATTCCGGTGGAGCAGTACCCGCAGATCACCCCGCCGGTCGTGAATGTGTCAGCGTCATGGCCGGGCGCCAGCTCGGCTGACGTGGCGGAGGCCATCGCCACGCCGCTGGAGACGCAGCTGAACGGGGTGGATCATATGCTCTATATGGAGTCCACCAGTTCGGATGAGGGCTCTTACAGCCTGAACATCACCTTTGCGGCGGGCACCGATCCGGATCTCGCCGCCATCGACGTGCAGAACCGCGTGGCGCAGGCCGTGGCGCAGCTGCCGACCGAGGCGCAGCAAAACGGCGTGCAGGTGCGCAAGCGGGCCACCAACCTGATGATGGGGGTAAGCCTTTACTCACCGAACAACACCCACACGCCGCTGTTCGTCAGCAACTACGCCAGCACCCAGGTGCGCGAGGCGCTGTCGCGTCTGCCGGGCGTCGGGCAGGTACAGATGTTTGGCGCACGGGACTACAGCATGCGCATCTGGCTGAGGCCGGACCGCATGAACGCCCTGAACGTGACCAGCGATGACGTGGCGCAGGCGCTGCGCGAGCAGAACGTGCAGGGGGCGGCGGGCCAGGTCGGCACGCCGCCGGTGTTTAACGGTCAGCAGCAGACGCTGACCATTAACGGGCTGGGGCGCTTAAACCAGGCCGACGACTTTGCCAATATCATTATCCGCGCCGGGGAGATGGGGCAGCTGGTGCGCCTGAAGGACGTCGCCACCATCGAGCTTGGCTCGCGCAGCTACAGCTCTGGCGCGCAGCTGAACGGGCACGACTCCGCCTACCTCGGCATCTACCCGACGCCGTCCGCTAACGCCCTGCGCGTGGCCGATGCGGTGCGCGCGGAGCTGGAACGGTTATCCACGCGCTTCCCGGACGATCTGGTCTATGAAGTCAAATTCGACACCACCTCGTTTGTGGCCGCCACCATCAAAGAGATTGGCGTCTCGCTGGCGCTGACGATGCTGGCGGTGGTGGTCGTGGTGTCCCTGTTCCTGCAAAGCTGGCGCGCGACGCTGATTGTCGCCCTTGCCATTCCGGTGTCGCTGGTGGGCACCTTCGCGGTGCTCTATACGCTCGGCTACTCCGCCAATACGCTGAGCCTGTTCGCCATCATTCTGGCGCTGACCATGGTGGTGGATGACGCCATCGTGGTGGTGGAGAGCGTCGAAACGCTGATGGCGGAAGGGCAGAGCCGCACGGCGGCGACCGCGCTGGCGCTGCGCCAGATTGCCGGGCCAGTGATTGCCACCACGCTGGTGCTGCTGGCGGTGTTTGTACCGGTGGCGCTCCTGCCAGGGATCGTGGGCGAGCTGTACCGCCAGTTCGCGGTGACGCTCTCGACCGCCGTCACGCTCTCAAGCCTGGTGGCGCTGACCCTGACGCCCGCGCTCTGCGCGCTGCTGCTGCGCCCGCGACCGGCACAGCCCGCCGCCGTTTTCCGTGGGTTCAACCGCGGGCTGGACGCCACGCGCACGCTTTACACCCGGATCGTGAGCGTGTTCAACCTCCGTCCGTGGCTGGCGCTGCTGGCCACCGCAGGCGCGGCGGCGGTGGTGGTATTCAGCTTTATGTCGATGCCAAAGGGCTTCCTGCCCCAGGAGGATCAGGGCTACTTCTTCGCCAGCGTCCAACTGCCGGAGGCAGCCTCGCTGGAGCGCACCGAAGCGGTGATGACCACCGCGCGCGAGCTGATCGCTAAAAACCCGGCGGTAGAAGACGTGATTCAGGTCTCCGGGTTTAACATCCTCAACGGCACCAGCGCATCGAACGGCGGGTTTATCTCCATCATGCTCAAAGACTGGAGCGAGCGTCCGCCGCTGGTTGAGGTGATGGGCACCCTTCAGCGACAGCTGCTGGCCCTGCCGGAAGCCACCATCATGACCTTTGCGCCGCCGACGCTGCCGGGGCTGGGCAACGCCTCCGGCTTCGACCTGCGCATTCAGGCGCAGGCGGGGCAAAGCCCGGCGGAGCTGGAGCGCGTGACGCGTGAGGTGCTGGCGAAAGCCAACCAGCACCCGCAGCTGAGCCGCGTGTTCACCACCTGGAGCAGCAACGTGCCGCAGATGACGCTCACCGTTGACCGCGAGCGCGCGGCCCGCCTCGACGTGCCGGTGTCACGCATCTTCAGCAGCCTGCAAACCGCCTTTGGCGGCACGCGCGCCGGGGATTTCAGCGTCAACAACCGCGTCTACCACGTAGTGATGCAGAACGAAATGCAGTGGCGCGAGCGCGCGGAGCAAATCAGCGAGCTGTTCGTGCGCAGCAACAGCGGCGAGCGGGTGCGTCTGAGCAACCTCGTCACCATCACGCCGACCGTCGGCGCGCCATTTATTCAGCAGTACAACCAGTTCCCGTCGGTATCGGTGAGCGGCTCGGCAGCGGAAGGGGTGAGCAGCAGCACCGCAATGGCGGCGATGGGCGAGATTCTGGCGGAAAACCTGCCAGCCGGGTACGACTACGCCTGGAGCGGCATGTCGTATCAGGAGCAGCAGACCGGCAATCAGGCGATATGGATTGTGCTGGCGGCGGTGGTGATGGCGTGGCTGTTCCTCGTCGCCCAGTATGAGAGCTGGACGCTGCCGGCGAGCGTGATGCTCTCGGTGCTGTTCGCCATCGGCGGGGCGCTGGTCTGGCTGTGGCTGGCGGGCTATGCCAACGACGTGTACGTGCAGATTGGTCTGGTGCTACTGATAGCCCTCGCCGCCAAGAACGCAATTCTTATCGTGGAGTTTGCCCGCGCCCGGCGCATGGACGGAATGGCGATTGTCGATGCCGCACGGGAGGGAGCATCGCGCCGCTTCCGCGCGGTAATGATGACCGCCGTGTCGTTCATTATCGGCGTCCTGCCGATGATGCTGGCGACCGGGGCGGGTGCCCAGAGCCGCCGCATCATCGGCACTACGGTCTTCAGCGGCATGCTGGTGGCGACCGTGGTGGGGATAGTGTTCATCCCGGCGCTGTTCGTGCTGTTCCACCGCCTGCGCGAGTGGGGCCACGGCATTACGGACTCGTCGCCCACAGCTCACAGTGCTTCTGCACCAGAGAAATCAGCGAGCCGCCATCGGCGATAAAGTCCCGCATGCGCTGCGCCTCGCTCTTGCCCTGCTTTAACAGCAGGGCAATTTCCTTGATGGCGCTTGTCGCGCCGAGCTTCTCGGCGGACGGCGCAACCTGCTCGAGCAGCCAGGCGATATCTTCCGCCACGGTTTTGTGCTCGCCGGTATGCACGTCTGTCAGAATGCCTTCCAGCCCGTAGCGACAGGCCTGAAAACGGTTAAAGCGATACAGCAGAAAATCCCGTTCCTGATGCTTATACGGCCGCGCGGTCAGCAGCCAGTGCGACGTCGCCTGAATAAGCCCGGCGATGTTAATCGCGTGGCCGAGCGTCAGCGGGGTATCCATCACCCGTACCTCAACGGTGCCAAAATGCGGGCTGGGGCGGATGTCCCAGTGCAGATCCTTAATGCTGTCGATCATGCTGGTGGAGCTCAGGCGGCGGAACAGCCCCTCGAACTCCTGCCAGCTGTTGACCCACGGCATCTGTCCGTTATCCGGGAAGCCCGAGAAGATGTTGAGACGCGATGAGGCGAACTTCGTGTCCGTGCCCTGCATATACGGTGATGCGGCGGCCAGGGCGATAAAGTGCGGCACAAAGCGCGACAGGCCGTGCAGTAGATAAATTGCGTCGTCCCCGGTCCGACAGCCGACGTGTACGTGCTGGCCGAACACCGTCGCCTGCAAAATCAGATAGCCAAAGCGCTCCAGCGTGACGTTATAGCGCTCGTCGTCACACACCTCCTGACGCTGCCACTTCTGGAACGGGTGCGTTCCGCCGCCGCAGATCTGGATGTGATGCTCCGCCGCCGCGCGCAGGATGCTCTGCTGCATCACCGAGAACTGCGCCGCTGCCTGGTCGATGGTCTGGCACACGCCGGTGGCGATTTCGAGCATGCTTTCGGTGATATCGTGTTTGACTTCGCCCCCTTTGATGTCGTCTTTGACGGCGGCGATGAGGGCAGAGGAGTCCTGGCTCAGATCGTAACCCGGCGGGTTAACCACCTGGAGTTCGAGCTCAATGCCGAGGGTATAAGGTTCAGAGGATTTGAAGTCGGGTAAGGGCATGGCGCACTCCGTTGTCTGTTATGAGTTGAGTATAGACAATGGGCGTGGCGCGCTCTTTTCAGGGTGGTATAACTGATAGCAGGCTTAGCAAAAGGGGAGTGACCCATGTCTGACTATCCAACCATTGCGCTGACAGGACCCGGTGCGATTGGGACCACCATCGCCGCGGTGCTGCATGAAGCGGGCCGCACGCCGCTGCTGTGTGGTCGCACCGCGCATCCGGAACTGCGCCTGCGTCATGATGAGGGTGAAACTGTGGTGCCCGGTCCGGTACTCACCGATCCCAGCGTCATTACGCGCCCCGTTGACCTCGTTTTTTTGGCGGTCAAAACGACACAAAATGCCGACAGCGCCGGGTGGCTGCGTGCCCTGTGCGATGAAAACACCGTGGTCTGCGCGCTGCAAAACGGCGTGGAGCAGAAAGCCCAGCTTGCGCCTTTGGTTAATGGCGCAACGGTACTGCCCTCGGTGGTCTGGTTCCCTGCCCAGCGCGAGCCGGATGCCTCCGTCTGGCTGCGCGCCAAACCGCGCCTGACGCTGCCGGACGTGCCGCAGGCGCAGCGGGTGGTCGAAGCGCTTCGTGATACGCGCTGCGCGGTTGAGCTCTCGGAAGATTTCCCCACCGTCGCCTGGCGCAAGCTGCTGCAAAACGCGGTCGCCGGGCTGATGGTGCTGGCCAATCGCCGCGCCGGGATGTTCAGGCGCGAGGATATCAGCGAGCTGGCGCTGGCCTACCTGCGCGAGGGGCTTACCGTCTCCCGCGCCGAAGGGGCGAAGCTGGACGATGCGGTGGCGGAGGAGATCCTGGCGAACTTCCAACGCGCGCCCGTGGATTTAGGTACGTCGATTCTCGCTGACCGCCAGGCGGATCGCCCGATGGAGTGGGACATCCGCAACGGCGTGATCCAGCGCTATGGCCGCAGGCACGGGATTGCGGTGCCCGTCAGCGACGTGGTGGTGCCGCTGCTGGCGGCGGGGAGTGAGGGGCCGGGGTGAGCCAGGGTCTGGCGAGAAGGAAGACCCGGCCGTTGTGCGCCGGGTAACTCTCTTACTTACCCTGACGGGCTTTCTCAGCGTTTAGCTCTTCCATTGTTGCTTCCAGGATCCAGAGGCACTGAGCACCCTCAACCGTATCCAGCAGCGCCCGGCGGGTGCGCTGATAGAACGCGTCGACTTCGGCGGGGGATTTCTCTAGAGGCGGCGTGCAGACGATATCGCTGCCAACCATGTGAGGCCACTTTCCCGCGTCAATGGTCTGGAGCGCTTTCAGTGTGGCGCTGGTGTTTGTTGTGAGCGCTGCGGCCAAAGCATCCTCCAGCAGTTGCGCCTGCCTGGCGTCAGCCGTGGCAGCCAGCGTTGGGGCTTGCTCAATCCAGTGTGTGTCACCTGAGGCGATTCCATGAAGTGCTGATGGCCAGTCAGTGCTGGCTGCAATGGCTGGGACAGTGAGCGCACAAAGCACCAGGACGATTGGATATTTCATCGCACTACCTCAAGCTCACCGCCGTCACGAAGGATTTTACGTCGCGTTGACAGTGAGAGAATAATGCACCCCTCCGAAGCAAATCCGGCTGGACCGTACTTATGGTCACCATGAATGCGGAACTCTGAACGACCAAAACTCTCTCCCGAAGTTTGCTCAAGGATAATGGTAATGGGTCCTTTAGAATTCGAATGTCCCGCAATTTTATATGTTCCGCGCGGCAATGGACCCAGACCCTTCACATGCTGACGGTCCGGATTATTTTTATTGGTAAGGGCACCGGAATATCCTGTCTCAATTAATTTGCCGTCTTTATACATCTTGCCAGTTGATTGCTCATACTTCCATCCCATAACGTTCTCCTTATGCCGTCTTACGGTCATTCCAGCTATCTGAATGCATGATGTTACCGTCCACGTAGCGCCAGGTAATTTTTTCATAGAGCAGCTCTACCAGCTCAAGATGGTTATGCTTCTCATAGTCAGGATCTTTGATATCAAGCATCATTGGACAGACGCTGGCGATCTTCACGCCTTCCAGAAGGGTGGAAAAATATTCCACTTCCTGACCAGCATCGTTGCTACGGTAAAACTTTATCTCTGCGGATTTTAGCTTCTGGCCCGTGCTAACAGCCTTGTACAAATAGGGGCTGGAAGCGTCGATCTCTTTATCGAAAGAATAGGGGGAATGGATGCGAAGACTTGTCGCCTTGCCGTTATGCTTGTCCGTGGGCTGCATTATGCCGTGATTTAAGGCGATAATCTCGATGCTACCTTCACGTCCATATATATCGACAGAGCCTTTTATATCAGCGCCGCCGTCATCTTTAAGCCATAAATAAGCGGGAATAGCCATTTGTTTAAAACTCCATTTAAGGAAATCCTGAAAAGACCTTATGGTTTAGCTAGTTACGTAACTAGTGCAACGCTAGCGCGTACAAAATTGGCCGTCAATTTTGTACAGGGTGGATATAAAACGATCTGCGGTTTCGTTGATGCAAATTAAGAAAGTATGGGGGCTTATGGTTTGGATCTGGATAAATTGTTAATGATTAATACGGTGGTTTTGCTTAAATAATAATTAAGTGAATATTAATTGAAGATGTAATAAATACTTGAATGTTTATTGGGTATTCTGTCTATTTGACTCTTTATTAATTGTTTCAAAACGCATAACGGCTCGTCTGAATATCCACCTATCCGTAGCGACACACCTGAAAACGGTAAAGAGGTACCGCAGAAAATCCCGTTCCTGATGCTTATAAGGCCGCGTGGTCAGCAGCCAGTGTGACGTGGCCTGGATCAGCCAGGCGATATTAATCGCGTTGTTGAGCGTCAGCGGCTTATCCGTCGACCGCACCTGCATGGTGCTAATGTGCGGGCTGGGGCGAATGTCCCAGTGCAGATCTTTAATGCTGTCGATCCTGTCCGACCGTCAGGCGGATCGCCTGATGGAGTGGGACATACGCAACGGCGTGATCCAGCGCTATGGCCGCAGGCACGGGATTGCGGTGCCCGTCAGCGATGTGGTGGTGCCGCTGCTGGCGGCGGGGAGCGAGGGGCCGGGGTGAGAGAGATAGTGGTATTAACGTCTGGGGAATTGGTCTGGGTGAAAACCTCGCATCAGTTCCCTACAAACGCACTCACCGGCAAACCAAAACGCTTCGCCAGCGCGCATATGATCCAGCGTTAACGTGCCTGATCTATCTTGGTCTGAAATATTTGTTTAAGTTGCGTAGCGTATTCAGGAATTGCTTGCTGAGAAGAAGTGCAGCGGAGATAGTTTTGCTAACCAGGTTATAGAGAAACGTGTGAAAGATGCGTCCGCTATGTGTCAATAACAGGCATTGCGGGATATGTATGAGACTGGCCGCCATTCCCGATAGCACAGCTCTGATGCTACACTGTTTTCAGTCCTCATTACCTCATCAAATAAATTATGACTACCGCTGATTTCAAACGCCCTAAACTAGAACTCCCAAACGGGGCTGATAAACTGCTGCTGCACTCCTGTTGCGCTCCGTGTTCTGGTGAGGTAATGGAGGCGATCCAGGCCTCAGGGATCGACTACACCATCTTCTTCTACAATCCGAACATTCATCCGCAGAAAGAGTATCTGATTCGTAAGGATGAGAATATTCGCTTTGCCGAACAGCACGGCGTACCGTTTATCGATGCGGATTACGATACAGATAACTGGTTTGAGCGCGCCAAAGGCATGGAATGGGAACCCGAGCGCGGCATTCGCTGCACCATGTGTTTTGACATGCGCTTTGAGCGGACTGCGCTTTACGCCGCTGAAAATGGCTTCAACGTGATTAGCAGCTCATTGGGCATCTCTCGCTGGAAAAATATGCAGCAAATCAACGACTGCGGTCAGCGAGCCGCCGCCCACTATCCGGGTATGGTCTATTGGGACTATAACTGGCGGAAACTGGGCGGTTCGTCGCGCATGATTGAAATCAGCAAGCGCGAGCAGTTCTACCAGCAGGAATACTGCGGCTGCGTTTATTCACTGCGTGACAGCAACCTGCACCGCAAATCCCAGGGCCGTCCTCTCATTCAGATCGGTAAGCTTTACTACGGTAAAGAAGACGACCAGGCCTGATTTTATGTCACGCCCTCTGTGGCGTGACCGCCTTCCTGTGCATTCCTCTAACAATTGCATGCCCCACCCGGCACGAACAGTAATTTTTAGTCATGAGATGGCTGAAAGTCGATCTGGCATCGAAGCCTGCTGAACGCTCTTAACCGTCATTCATCAAACAACGTTGTCCTTTGTGTAAGGCCGACTCAGTGAGCCGTTATATAAGGCTCCTTCACAAACTCCGCTAACAACCCAGCAGTTGCTTACAGAGCGTAGAAAATGTCACCGCATCGTCCATTTCCACCAGTACGCTCACGTACGCCGCACAGGTGCCAGCCAGTTCAAAGAGATCCGCAGAATCGGGAAGTTGCAGGTGAAGAAGGTGATGAACAGCGCTTTCTTCAGCGTGTACGTATGAAAATCCAGGGGTAGTCGCCATTTAGCATCCTCGTTGTCCAAAAAAAATGTCATGTCATGCTAACGGGTTCCTACGCCCGGTTACGGATGTGCCGCAACGCAGGCACTTTACGACCGCGGAGAAGGGATGAAAAGGGATGCCCCTGAATTACATAAGGTTGCTTAAAAGTTTGCGAGGCGGCTTCCAAAGGGCATTGCCGGGTGGCGGCTGCGCCTTACCCGGCCTACAAAACCGCCAACAAGCCAACCAACCCGCGACACGAACCGTAGGCCCGCGCAAGCGCAGCGCCGCCGGGCACAGCCACACCGTAGCTACCCCTCGCTCATCATCGCCAGAAACCGCTTCACCGTCCGCGAACGCTCAAATCGCCGCCAGCAGAGTGCGATATCGGTATAAAGCTCTGGCGAGCGCAGCGCATGGTAGGTGACATTCGGCGGCGAAATAGCGGCCATGGATTTCGGCACCAGCGCGAACCCGCCGCCCGCGGAGACCATGCTCAGGGAAGAGGAAAGTTGTGAAGATTGCAGCGTGTGTTGCATATCGATCCCGGCCCGCTCGCAGCTGCCGTAAACGCGGTCATACAGCCCCGGCGCGACCTCCTGGGGAAACAGCACCACCGGCGTATCCCGCAGCTCCTCCAGCGCCAGATCGCCACACGCTGCCAGGGGATGATCGCGATGCAGCGCCACCACCATCGGCTCCCGGTCGAGGATTTTTAGCTCGAACACCTTACTGCTCTCGCACGGCAGGCGCACAAAGGCGATATCCAGCTCACCCTCCGCCAGCATCGTCGTCAGCGACGACATATTGGCTTCCACCTGGTGAACCTGCACCGCCATGTTCTGTACCTGAAACTGGCGTATCAGGGCGAAGATTTTGGGATGAAAAGCATCTGAACTGGTGATGCCAATCGACAGGCTGCCGTTCAGCCCGCGCGCGATGCCCCGGGCTTTCTCCAGCGCGGCGTCGCTCAGCGCCAGGATCTTACAGGCGTCCTCATAGAAGGCTTCTCCCGCCTCGGTCAGCTCCACGCCCCGCGTCAGGCGCCTGAACAGCGGCGTGCCCACTTCCTCTTCGAGCCGTTTGATCTGCTGACTCAGAGGAGGCTGTGAAATACCCAGCGCTTTGGCCGCCCTGGTGAAGTGTCGCTCGCGTGCTACCGCGACAAAATAGCGCAGATAACGAAGTTCCATATCAAAAACGTCTCAAACCAGCATGGATTCTATATTGGAACTCTCTGCTGAATCGGGTCAACATTTATTTAACCTTTATAAATAAAGTTGAAGAGGACGGGCATGATGATGCATTCATCTGCATGCGACTGTGAGGCGAGTTTATGCGAGACCCTGCGCGGGTTCTCGGCTCAGCATCCTGACAGCGTGATCTATCAGACATCGCTAATGAGCGCCCTGCTAAGCGGCGTCTACGAAGGGGAGACCACCATCGCCGACCTGCTGGCGCACGGCGATTTTGGGCTCGGTACCTTTAACGAGCTGGACGGTGAAATGATTGCCTTCAGCAGCCAGGTGTACCAGCTGCGCGCCGACGGCAGCGCCCGCGCCGCGAAGCCGGAGCAAAAAACGCCGTTCGCGGTGATGACCTGGTTCCAGCCGCAGTACCGCAAAACCTTCGACGGGCCGGTCAGCCGTCAGCAGATCCACGACGTGATCGACCAGCAAATCCCCTCCGATAACCTGTTCTGCGCGCTGCGCATCGACGGCAATTTCCGCCACGCGCACACCCGCACCGTACCGCGCCAGACGCCACCGTACCGGGCGATGACCGACGTGCTGGATGACCAGCCGGTGTTCCGCTTTAACCAGCGCGAGGGCGTGCTGGTCGGGTTCCGCACCCCGCAGCATATGCAGGGCATTAACGTGGCGGGCTATCACGAACACTTTATCACCGACGACCGTCAGGGCGGGGGCCACCTGCTCGACTATCAGCTGGAGAACGGCGTGCTCACCTTCGGCGAAATCCACAAGCTGATGATTGACCTGCCCGCCGACAGCGCGTTTTTACAGGCCAATCTGCACCCCAGCAACCTTGATGCGGCTATCCGCGCCGTCGAAAACTAACAGGAGAACTACCGTGAACAGTGAGAAACAGTCACGTCAGTGGGCGCACGGTGCCGATATGGTTGTCGGCCAGCTGGAAGCGCAGGGTGTGAAGCAGGTGTTCGGCATACCGGGCGCAAAAATCGACAAGGTCTTTGACTCCCTGCTGGACTCCTCCATCGAGATTATCCCGGTGCGTCACGAGGCGAACGCGGCGTTTATGGCGGCAGCGGTAGGGCGGCTAACCGGCAAGGCCGGGGTCGCGCTGGTCACCTCCGGGCCGGGCTGCTCCAACCTGATCACCGGCATCGCCACCGCCAACAGCGAAGGTGACCCGGTGGTCGCGCTGGGCGGGGCGGTGAAGCGGGCAGATAAAGCGAAGCTGGTGCACCAGAGCATGGATACCGTCGCCATGTTCAGCCCGGTGACCAAATACGCCGTGGAGGTCAATTCGCCTGACGCGATTGCCGAGGTGGTGTCGAACGCGTTTCGCGCTGCCGAGCAGGGCAGGCCGGGCGGGGCGTTTGTCAGCCTGCCGCAGGATATTGTCGACCAGCCCACCACGGGGGCGATTTTACCCGCCAGCACCGCGGCGCTGATGGGCCCGGCGCCGGAGTCAGCCATCAACGAGGTGGCGAAGCTTATCGCGAAGGCCAAAAACCCGGTCATCTTACTCGGCCTGATGGCCAGCCAGCCCGCCAACAGCGCCGCGCTGCATAAGCTGCTGGAGAGAAGCCGTATTCCGGTCACCAGCACCTATCAGGCCGCCGGGGCGGTGAATCAGGAACACTTCACCCGCTTCGCCGGACGCGTCGGTCTGTTTAACAACCAGGCGGGCGATCGGCTCCTGCATCTGGCGGATCTGATCATCTGTATCGGTTACAGCCCGGTGGAATACGAGCCGTCCATGTGGAACAGCGGTGACGCCACCCTGGTGCACATTGACGTGCTGCCCGCCTATGAGGAGCGCAAGTATGTTCCCGATCTGGAACTGGTTGGGGATATTGCCGCCACGCTGAATCTGCTTGCCAGCCGAATCGAGCACAAGCTTGAACTCAGCCAGCGCGCCTCGGAAATTCTTGTCGATCGCCAGCATCAGCGGGACCTCCTCGACCGTCGCGGCGCATCGCTTAACCAGTTTGCCCTGCATCCGCTGCGCATCGTGCGCGCCATGCAGGACATCGTGAACAACGACGTGACGCTCACCGTCGACATGGGCAGCTTCCACATCTGGATCGCCCGCTACCTCTACAGCTTCCGCGCGCGTCAGGTGATGATCTCCAACGGTCAGCAGACCATGGGCGTGGCGCTGCCGTGGGCGATTGGCGCGTGGCTGGTCAACCCGGGGCGCAAGGTGGTGTCGGTCTCCGGGGACGGCGGCTTTTTGCAGTCGAGCATGGAGCTGGAAACCGCCGTACGCCTCAACGCCAATATTCTGCACATCATCTGGGTGGATAACGCCTACAACATGGTGGCCATCCAGGAGGAGAAAAAATATCAGCGTCTCTCCGGCGTGGAGTTCGGCCCGGTCGATTTCAAAGCCTATGCCGACGCGTTCGGCGCAAAAGGTTTTGCCGTCGAGAGTGCCGACGCGCTCGAACCGACGCTGCGTGCCGCAATGGATGTCGATGGCCCGGCCGTGGTGGCCATTCCCGTCGACTACAGCGATAACCCGCTGCTGATGGGCCAGCTCCATCTCAGCCAGATTTTGTGAATCAATATAAGGACAGAGAAATGCAAAAAGTGGCTCTCGTAACCGGCTCCGGCCAGGGGATTGGCAAAGCGATCGCGCTTCGCCTGGTGAAGGATGGTTTTGCCGTTGCTATTGCGGATTATAACGAAGAGACGGCGAAAGCGGTCGAGGATGAGATCACCCGCAACGGCGGGAAGGCCGTCGCCGTGAAGGTGGACGTCTCTGACCGCGAGCAGGTGTTCGCGGCGGTGGAAAAAGCCCGCACCGCGCTGGGCGGTTTTAACGTCATCGTCAATAACGCTGGGGTGGCGCCGTCCACGCCCATCGAATCCATCACGCCGGAGATTGTCGACAAGGTCTACAACATCAACGTGAAAGGGGTGATCTGGGGCATTCAGGCCGCAATTGACGCCTTCCGCAAAGAGGGGCACGGCGGCAAAATCATCAACGCCTGCTCCCAGGCGGGCCATACCGGCAACCCGGAACTGGCGGTCTATAGCTCCAGCAAGTTCGCGGTGCGTGGCTTAACCCAGACCGCCGCGCGGGATCTCGCGCCGCTGGGGATCACCGTTAACGCCTATTGCCCGGGCATCGTCAAAACGCCGATGTGGGCGGAAATCGACCGTCAGGTCTCCGAGGCGGCGGGTAAACCGCTTGGCTACGGGACGGAAACCTTTGCCAAACGCATCACGCTTGGCCGTTTGTCCGAGCCGGAAGACGTGGCCGCCTGCGTCTCTTACCTCGCCGGGCCGGATTCCGACTACATGACTGGTCAGTCGCTGCTGATTGATGGTGGGATGGTGTTCAACTAAATACACAATACTAAAAAGCTCTGACATGAACTTTCCCCTGCTCCCGTGCAGGGGCTTTTTTTTGTCTCGTCAGCCATTGTGCATTACACTGCGCGCTGCAAAACTTTAGTCTTGAGATCTGACAGGCGGTAACAGCGATGAACGGTACAATCACAACGTGGTTTAAAGATAAAGGCTTTGGATTTATCAAAGATGAAAACGGCGACAACCGCTACTTTCATGTGATTAAGGTCGCCAACCCTGATCTGATTAAGAAAGATGCGGCGGTGACCTTCGAGCCAACCACCAACAGCAAAGGCCTTTCCGCGTTTGCGGTGAAGGTGATCCCCGAAAGTAAGCACCTCTATATTGCAGGCGAGCGCGTGAAGCTTACCTCAATTAAATCCTTCGTGGTGTTCAGCGAAGAAGAGCCCGTTGATACTAAAATCGACAAAGAGAACGCGGTGCTGTCGGTGGGGCTGCTGATGAACAGCATCAAACCAAAAACCGAGAAAAAGCCGGGCGAAATGCGCACGGTGAAGAAGCTGGCGATCACTACCTTCCAGAACACGACGCTGATCTTCACTGAAGATGAGATCGACATCGATGCCACGGTGAAGCTGCTGAAGTAACGTTTTGCCGGGTGGCGGTTACGCCTTACCCGGCCTACAAAATGCGTGCGGCACTCGCCGCCGCACGGTTTACCCCATCCTGTGCTCGCCCCGCAACATTGCTTCACGGTCAAATACCCGCTGGATCTCCCCGTGCGCCATAAATGCCGCCCGGTCGGACATATGCGCAATCACGTCCGCATCGTGGCTCACCAGCAGGTAGGTCATGCCGTGCTGCGCCTTCAGGCGGTTGAGCAGGTTCAGAATCTCCGCCTGTACCGACATATCCAGCGCCGAGGTCGGTTCATCCAGCAGCAGAAGCTGCGGGCGCAGCAGCAGCGCGCGGGCAATGGCCACGCGCTGACGCTGTCCGCCGGAAAGCTGATGCGGGTAACGCCTGCCCGCGTCGGCAGCCAGCCCCACCTGTTGCAGCGCATCCGTCACTTTTTCGGCAACCTGGCTTTCGCCGTGGATGTTTAACGGCTCCGACAGGGTGCGGGCAATGGTGTGGTTCGGGTGCAAAGACGCCCACGGATCCTGGAACACCATCTGCACGTTGCGGCGAAGCGCGCCTTCAAAACGTCGTCCTGGCCGTAAATTTTCCCCGAGGACGGAAATGTGGCCATTCCACTCGGGCAGCAGCCCCGCCAGCACGCGCAGAAGAGTCGATTTGCCGCAGCCGGATTCACCGATCAGGCTGAAGGTTTCACCTTTTTCGATGGCAAAACTGGCGGCGGAAACCGCCGTTTTTTCACCAAAACTCACCCGGAGCTGGTTAACCTCAACGAGTGCCATTGTCGTCCTCCTTCCACGGTTGCGAACGGTCGAGCGTCGGCAGCATCTTGCCAAACGTCCCGGCGTTCGGGCGGCAGGTCCAGAGCGTGCGCGTGTAGGGATGGGTTGCCTGCGGCAACTGGCTCGCCGCCATTTCATCAACGTTCTCACCCTGATACATCACCAGCACGCGGTCGCAGTGTTCCGCGACGAGCGGCAAGTCGTGGCTGATTAACAGCATCGCCATCTGCCGCGCCTCGCACTGCTGTACCAGCAGCTCCAGGATCTGGTTGCGCAGGCGTGCGTCCAGCGCGGAAGTCGGTTCGTCGGCGATCAGCACCTGCGGGTTGTTGACGAGCGCAATGGCGATCATCACGCGCTGGCCCATGCCGCCGGAAAGTTCGCCGGGATAGCGCTGGAGCACGTGCTCGTTCAGCCCCACGGCGCGGATGATATCGTGAATGCGCGCCAGTCGTTCGGCGCGGGGCAGGCGCTGATGGAGGGTCAGCGCCTCATCAAGCTGGGCGGAGACGGTTTTCACCGGGTTTAGCGCGTAGCGCGGGTCCTGTAGAACCATCGCTATGCCGTTGCCGCGCAGCGCCTGCCAGCGGCGGCTGTTCAGGGTCAGCAGGTCGTTGCCAAGCACGTTAAGCCGCTTAGCGCTCACGATGCCGGGCTTGCGCACCAGCCCCATCAGGGCGCGGGCAGACATGGACTTGCCGGAGCCGGATTCTCCTACCAGCGCCAGCCGCTCTTTGCCCAACGTAAAGCTCAGGTTGTTGACCACGCGCGCGGCGGGGTAGTCGATATTCAGCGCATCGACGATGACGCGGTGTTCAGTCATGCTGTGGCTCCAGTACGTCGCGCAGGCCATCGCCCAGCAGGTTAAAGGCCAGGCTGGCAAACAGAATCGCCCCGCCTGGAATGGCGGCAATCCACCACTGGTCAAAAATGACCTGCATGCCGTCGGCAATCATCGCGCCCCATTCCGCCATCGGTGGACGCGCGCCCAGACCAAGGAAGCCCAGCCCGGCAGCGGCCAGAATAATCCCGGCCAGATCCAGCGCCAGTCGCACAATCGCGGAGGGCAGGCACAGGGGCAGAATATGGCCGACCAGCAGGCGCGGGCCGCGAATGCCCATCATCTCCGCGGCGGCCAGATAATCGCTGTGGCGCAGACGCTGGATTTCACTGCGCGCCTGGCGCGCATAGGCAGGCCAGGTCGTTAAGGCCAGCGCCAGCGCGCCGTTGACCAGCCCCGGGCCGAGCATCGCCACAAACGCGAAGGCGAGGATCAGGCGCGGCATCGACATCACCACGTCGGAAAAGCGCATCAGGATGCGCTCCATCCAGCCGCCGTAGTAGCCTGACAAAATCCCCACCAGCAGACCGGCGGGGAGGGTAATAACGGTGACTAAGGCCACCAGCCCCAGTGCCGGACGGGTGCCGTAGATTAATCGGGAGAGCAGATCCCGCCCATAGCTGTCAGTACCCAGCCAGTGCTGCGCGTTGGGCGGTTGCAGACGCGCGGCGGCGTCCTGCCAGTTGGGATCCTGCGGCGCAAGCCACGGCGCGAACAGAGCAATAAGCACCAGCAGCGCGATGGCGATCAGCCCGAAAAACGCGGCAGGGGAGCGGCGCAGGCGGCGTAAGAAGAGATAAAACGGCATTAGCGCACCCTGGGATCGGTCGCCCGCACAAGCAGGTCGGTAAGGTTATTGATCAGAACAAAGCAGACGCCAATCAGCAGCGTGCCGCCCATCACGGCGGTGGTGTCACCGGCGAACAGGGCCGTGGTGAGGTAGCGCCCGATGCCCGGCCACGAGAAGACGGTTTCGGTTAATACCGCGCCCTCCAGCATGCTGGTGTAGGCCAGCGCAATCACCGTCAGCAGGGTGCTGCGAATGTTCGGCAGCACGTGACGCAGCAGGATGGTCATCTCTCCGGCGCCCTTGGCGCGGGCGAGCAATATGTACTCTTTGTTCATCTCGCTCAGACAGGCGGAGCGCGTCAGGCGGGTGATACTTGCCAGCGAGTAGTAGGCCAGCAGCAGCACCGGCAGCACCAGGTGGCTGATGGCGTTGCGGAACGCCTCGCGGTCGCCGGAAAGCCAGGTATCTACCAGCGCAAATCCGGTTCGTGGCTCGACGGTGAATTGCCAGATGTCGTCCAGCCTGCCGGGGCCAGCGCTCCACTGTAGTTTCGCGTAGAACAGAGCCAGCATCAGCAGGCCGAGCCAGAATATCGGCACCGAATTGCCGAGCAGGGTGAGCGTTCTGATCGCTAAGTCCAGTGGCGAACCGGCGTAGCGGGCGCACAGCACACCCGCAATTACGCCGAGTACTGTGCCGATAATTAGCGCCAGCGTTGCCAGTTCCAGCGTGGCGGGAAAGGCGTGCAGCAGGTCCTGCAATACCGGCTGACCGGTAGCGCTGGCGGTGCCTAAATCCCCGTGAGCGAGGTTTTGCAGGTAGTGCCAGAACTGCACCGGCAGGGGCCGATCCAGCCCAAGCTGCTGGCGAACCTGATCGTAAGTGGACTGGCTGGCGTGATCGCCGACGATCTGCAATACGCGATCGACCGGGGAAAAGGCAGAGAGCGCAAACGTGACCAGCAGTAGCCCGAACAGCGTGAGCAGGAGAGTCAGCAGACCCTGAAGCACGCGGGTGGAAAGATGTGGCATGGGAAAATCGTTATCCTGAAAATATGCACGAACGACCCCCTCTCCCACGGGAGAGGGAGAGGGGGGAAAAGCTACTTCATAACGCGATCGTACCAGACCATATCCGCGTTCAGCCCCTGCTGATACCCCTTCACGTTATCGCGCACCACGATCTGAGTTTTGCCCTGGTCAACGAACACGTACGGCGAGTTATGCTGTAACTGTTCCTGCATCTTCTTATACAGATCCAGACGTTTCGCCGGATCCGGCTCGGCAACCGCCGCCAGCGTGGCCTTGTTCAGCTCCGGGATTTTCCAGCCGTTCAGACCGGCCACGGTGCTGGACTTCCCGTCGTTCCACGCGAAGGCGCTGGCGTTGGAGTGCGCATCGAAGTAATCCGGGATCCACAGACGAATCGCCGCCTGATGCTGCTTAGCGCGCACGCGGGCGTACACCTGGCTACCCGCAGCGGGCAGCAGATCCACCTTCACGCCACCCTGAGCAAAGCTCGCCTGCATGGATTGCGCGATGGTGATGAACGGTGGTTTATTCTCCACGTCCAGCGTGAAATGCGCGTCTTTGATGCCCGCCTTGGCGAGGATCGCTTTTGCTTTTGCCGGGTCAAACGTGAACGGATTGTCCTCCAGCGCGCCCGGCAGGCCGACCGGCAGGAAGCTCTGATGAACAAAATACTGGCCTTTCAGCAGGTCTTTGGTGATGCCTTCATAATCCACCAGCCAGCGCGAGGCTTCCCAGAACGCTGGATTATTCAGCAGCGGGTTAGCGCTGTTGCCGGTGTTAAACACCAGATAGTTTTGCTCAGCAGAAGGGATGCTAAGCACCTTCACGCCCGGCTTGCCGCTGAGGGCGCTTATCTGGTCTGCACCCAGATCGCGCGCCACGTCCGCATCACCCTGCTGGATCAGCAGGCGGCGGGAAGCGGGATCGGGGACGTTTTTAATGATGATGCTTTTAAGCTTCGGCGCGCCGCCGGGCGCGGATTCGTTGGCTTCCAGCACGATGGCCTGATGCGGCTGGTAAACGCGCATTTTGAACGCGCCGCTGCCCGCAGAGTGCATTTTTAACCACGCGTTGCCGAAGTCGTTATCCTTCACGTTCGCCGCAACCTGTTTTTCATCGACGATGGAGGCAATCGGCGTGGAGAGAATATTCAGCGCCACCGACGGGCTAACGTCGGCCGTCCAGTGAAGCGTGAGGGTATGGTCGTCCACTTTCTTTAGCTGGCTGGCGATGTTGCTGGCGTCCCAGCCCAGTACGTTGAGGATAAACGCCGGGGATTTGTTCAGCGTCACGGCGCGGGTATAAGAGAAGATCACGTCTTCCGGGCGCAGCGGGTTGCCGGAGGAGAATTTCGCATCGGGTTTAAGCTTGATGGTCAGGGTTTTTGCTGCCGCGTCCGCGTCCCAGCTTTCTGCCAGAACCGGCGTGATTTTTTCCGGATTATCGCGGTCCGGCTGTACCAGACGCTGGTACAGGCTTGGCACGGTCTGGATGCTGGAAAGCTCGTTGGCTTCGGCCGGGTCAAGGCTCACGATATCATCCAGACCCTGGGCGACAACCAGCGTGTTGGGCGGGGTAGCGGCGTGAGCAGCGCTTGAGAGCGCAGCCAGCACCAGTAACGGCAGCAGTTTTTTAGTCATAGCGATCCCTGAAGAAAATATATTGTGATTGTTTTATGCACCGTTACGGTAGGCTGGCTGAGGATTTCCTCAAAGTCGAAATTCTGCTTTGCTTATGCCATCCGGGAATAACGCATTCGGTCTGGTTATGAGTCACCTCTCTTTTCGTTCGCTTTTTAACCTGCTATAACAAACTCCTTACCTTTCAGGGAGTCACCGCCGTGCCCGAAATCAATCAACATGGTCAAACCGTTAACGATATTGTCCCAGACTGGAAATGCGCCCGCGCGTTAACCCGTACTCTGCTCACCGGCCAGTATTGCCGCCTGGAGCCGCTGGATGCTGACCGCCATTCGGCTGATTTGTTTGAAGCCTATGCGCTGGGTGACGACAGCGACTGGACGTGGCTTGCCAGCACCCAGCCTGTGAGCGTTGAGGCCACTGCGCACTGGGTGCTGGGAAAGGTGCTGGATGACGACCTGGTGCCCTTTGCCGTTATCGATCTGCGCACCGAAAAGGCGGTAGGGCTGGTCAGCTATATGGCGATAGAACGCTTCCAGGGCTCGGTTGAGATCGGCCACGTCACCTGGTCGCGCAGAATGAAGGGCACCCGCGTGGGTACCGAAGCGGTGTGGCTGCTGCTGAAAAATGCCTTTGAGCATCAATATCGCCGGCTGGAGTGGAAGTGCGATTCGATGAACATCGCCTCACGCAACGCGGCGGAGCGTCTGGGGTTTGTCTGGGAAGGGCGGCTGCGCCAGAAGCTGGTACGCAAAGGACGCAACCGCGACAGCGATATGCTTTCGATTATTGACGGCGAATGGCCGGAAAAGGATGCGGCTCTGCGGGCCTGGCTGGCAGCGGAGAATTTTGACGGGGAAGGGCGGCAGGTCAGGCGGTTAGAGGAATTTCGGACGTAAAAGCCTTACCCCTCACCCCAACCCTCTCCCCAAAGGGGAGAGGGTGTTCAAGTTCCCTCTCCCCTTTGGGGAGAGGGTTAGGGTGAGGGGAGAAGTTCGCACTCAGCGGCGAACCGGCGCCCCGTTCGCCACATAATAAGCCGCCGTGCTCTTCGCCAGCGGCTCGCGCCCGCGAATGGCGTCGGCAATCTTTTCGCCAATCATGATGGTGGTGGCGTTCAGGTTGCCGGTGATAATCTGCGGCATAATCGACGCATCCACTACGCGTAACCCTTCCAGCCCGTGAACGCGGCCTTCGCCGTCGACCACCGCCATTTCGTCGTAGCCCATCTTGCAGGTACCGCACGGGTGGAAGGCGGTTTCGGCGTGGTTGCGCACGAACTCGTCCAGCTGTTCGTCGGTCTGGCATTCGACGCCCGGGCTGATTTCACGACCGCGATACTTGTCCAGCGCCGGCTGATGCATGATCTCGCGGGTGATGCGGATCGCGTCGCGGAACTCCTGCCAGTCCTGCTCGTGGGACATGTAGTTGAACAGGATCGCCGGATGCTGGTGCGGATCGCGCGACTTGATGCGCACGTGGCCGCGGCTCGGGGAGCGCATGGAGCCAACGTGGCACTGAAAACCATGCTCTTTCACCGCGTTCGAGCCGTTGTAGTTAATCGCCACCGGCAGGAAGTGATACTGAATGTTCGGCCACGCGAACTCCTCGCGGCTGCGGATAAACCCGCCTGCTTCGAAGTGGTTGCTCGCGCCCACGCCCGTGCCGCCAAACAGCCACTCCGCGCCAATCTTCGGCTGGTTCCACCATTGCAGGGCAGGGTAGAGGGAGACCGGCTCCTTACATTCATACTGAAGATACATCTCCAGGTGATCCTGCAAGTTTTCACCCACTCCGGGTAAATCATGTACCAGCGGGATATCAAACTGCTTCAGCAGTTCAGCGTTGCCCACGCCGGAGCGCTGGAGGATCTGCGGAGACGCGATGGCGCCCGCGCACAGCAGTACCTCTTTCTTCGCTGTCGCTTTTGACGGAATGGTGCTTTCGCCTTCCAGCCACTCGACGCCCACCGCGCGCTTGCCGTCAAAGATAATGTGATCGGTCATGGCGTGGGTGCGGATGGTCAGATTCGGGCGCGGTTTGGCCTGATCCAGATAGCCGCGCGCGGTGCTGGCGCGTCGGCCCTGCGGCGTGACCGTGCGATCCATCGGGCCAAAGCCTTCCTGCTGATAGCCGTTGAGATCGTCGGTGCGCGGGTAGCCCGCCTGCACGCCTGCCTCCACCATCGCTTCAAACAGCGGGTTCACACCCGGCTTAGAGGTGGTGACGCTCACCGGACCGTCGCCGCCGTGGTAGTCGTTCGGCCCCACGTCGCGGGTCTCTGCCTTGCGGTAGTAGGGCAGGCAGTTGAGATAGCTCCAGTGCTCCAGACCCGGTTCTTTCGCCCAGTTGTCCAGATCCATTGCATTGCCGCGCACGTAGCACATGCCGTTGATCAGCGACGAGCCGCCCAGCCCTTTACCCCGTCCGCACTCCATGCGGCGGTTGTTCATGTAAGGCTCTGGCTCGGTTTCATACGCCCAGTTGTAGCGTTTGCCCTGCAACGGGAAGGCCAGCGCGGCAGGCATCTGGGTGCGGAAGTCAAAGCGGTAGTCCGGCCCGCCCGCCTCAAGCAGCAGGACGGTGGTGTTTGGATCTTCAGTCAGTCGTGTTGCCAGTACGTTGCCGGCAGAGCCGGCCCCGATAATGATGTAGTCAAATTGCAAATAAACCTCCCGGTTAAAATATGGACTGGAATTTACCCATCTCAACCTGGATGGACTTCACCTGGGTGTAACTCTGAAGCGTCATGACGCCGTTCTCACGGCCAATGCCGGAGTGTTTGTAGCCGCCCACCGGCATCTCTGCGGCGGATTCGCCCCAGGTGTTGATCCAGCAGATGCCCGCTTCGAGCTGATGAATGGCGCCGTGGGCGCGGTTCAGGTCGGTCGTGACGATGCCTGCCGCCAGCCCGTAGTCGGTGTCGTTGGCGCGGCGAATCGCTTCCTCAATGGACTCATAGGTGAGGATGGACATCACCGGGCCGAAGATCTCTTCGCGCACGATGGTCATCTCGTCGGTGCAGTCGGTGAACACGGTTGGGGCCACCCACGCGCCGTTATCGAAGCCTTCGCCCTTCAGCACGTCGCCGCCGCACAGCACGCGCGCGCCTTCCTCTTTGCCTTTGGCGATGTAGCGCATCACGCTGTCCCGGTGCGGGAAGCTGACCATCGGACCAAAGTTGGTAGCTTCATCGAACAGATCGCCCGCGCGGATGCGGCCCACGCGCTCAACGATTTTTTGCTCAAACGCGGCTTTGAACTTCGCGGGCACGAACACGCGGGTGCCATTGGTGCACACCTGGCCGGAGCTGAAGAAGTTGGCCATCATGGCGATATCTGCCGCGAGATCCAGATCCGCATCGTCAAACACTATCAGCGGGGATTTACCGCCCAGCTCCATCGTCACCTCTTTCAGGGACGAGGCCGCCGAGTTGGCCATCACCTTTTTGCCGCTGGCGACGCCGCCGGTAAAGGAGACTTTCGCGATGCCCGGATGCTCGGTCAGGTACTGGCCGGTCTCCGCGCCTACGCCCGGCAGGACGTTAAACACGCCGTCCGGCAGGCCCGCTTCGGTGTAGATTTCAGCAAGCTTCAGGGCGGTAAGCGGTGTCACTTCGCTCGGCTTGAAGATCATTGCGTTGCCCGCCGCCAGCGCCGGCGCGGATTTCCACAGGGCGATCTGGATCGGGTAGTTCCACGCGCCGATGCCCGCCACCACGCCCAGCGGCTCGCGGCGGGTGTAGACGAACGAGGTGTCGCGCAGCGGGATCTGGCTGCCCTCCAGCGCCGGGATCAGCCCCGCGTAGTACTCCAGCACGTCCGCGCCGGTGACGATGTCGACGGTCGAGGTTTCGGAATACGCTTTACCGGTGTCGAGGGTTTCCAGCGTTGCCAGCTCGTCGTTACGCTCGCGCAGGATATCGACGGCGCGACGCAGGATGCGCGAGCGCTCCATGGCGGTCATCGCCGCCCAGATTTTTTGCCCGCGCTTTGCGCTTTCGACGGCGCGGTCCACGTCTTCGCGCCCGGCGGCCTGCACGGTCGCCAGAACTTCACCGTTCGCCGGGTTGATGGTCTCGAAGGTGCGACCGCTGGTGGCGGATGTATAACCACCATTGATATAAAGCTGCTGTTCTGCCATTCGGGACATAAATTCTCCTCGGTTAGTCGGTCGGTAAATGCTGGCTGATAAAGTGGCTGGTAAGCGACTGGGCCAGGGTTTTATCCAGCGGTTTGCCGCTGAGCGCAGCGCGCAGCCACAGCCCGTCAATCAGTGCGGCGAGCCCGTAGCCCGCCTCTTCAGCCTGTTCACGCGGCAGCTCGCGGCGGAACTCGTACACCAGGTTTGAGAGCAACCGACGGCTGCTGACCTGCTGCAAACGGTAGAGCATCGGCTGATGCATGCTGCTGGCCCAGAAGGCCAGCCAGGCCTTCATCGCCGCGCCGCTAACCTGAGTTTCATCAAAATTGCCGCCGACAATCGCCTGCAAGCGCTGCTCTGCACTGCCGTCCGGCAGGGCGCGTAAACGGCTTAATACCGCGTCGCGCAGCTGACCGGTGATGTCGCGCATGGTCGCTTCCAGCAGACCGTTTTTATCTTTGAAATAGTGGCTGATGATCCCCGTGGATACGCCCGCCCGACGGGCGATCTGCGCGATGGTTGCGTCATGCATTCCCACTTCATTAATTGCTTCCAGCGTGGCATCGATTAGCTGCCTGCGCCGGATCGGCTGCATCCCCACTTTGGGCATTTTTGCCACTCCATTCATCAGCGTTGGTAATCTATTAAAGCGGTTTTTGATTGGACGTTCAATATAAAATGTGTCTTAATTGTTGCGATTTTGGATTTCAATAGTTACAAAAACAGTGGGGATACTGGATGACAGACCTTTCACAAGACAGAGAAAAAGACAAAATCAACCCGGTCGTTTTTTATACGTCCGCCGGGCTGATTTTGTTGTTTTCCCTGACGACCATCTTCTTTCGTGATTTTTCTGCCGAGTGGATTGGGCGCACTCTGGACTGGGTGTCAAAGACCTTCGGCTGGTACTATCTGCTGGCCGCGACGCTTTACATCGTGTTCGTGGTCTGCATTGCCTGCTCGCGCTTCGGTTCGGTAAAGCTCGGGCCAGAGCAGTCTAAGCCCGAGTTCAGCCTGCTGAGCTGGGCCGCAATGCTGTTTGCCGCAGGCATCGGCATCGACCTGATGTTCTTCTCCGTGGCGGAACCGGTCACGCAATATATGCAGCCGCCGGAAGGGGCAGGGCAGACGATGGAGGCCGCGCGCCAGGCGATGGTCTGGACGCTGTTCCACTACGGCCTGACGGGCTGGTCGATGTACGCCCTGATGGGCATGGCGCTCGGATACTTTAGCTATCGTTATAATTTGCCCCTTACCATCCGCTCCGCGCTGTACCCGATTTTCGGCAAAAAGATCAACGGTCCGATTGGCCACAGCGTCGACATTGCGGCGGTGATCGGCACCATCTTCGGCATCGCCACCACGCTCGGAATTGGCGTGGTGCAGCTCAACTACGGGCTGAGCGTGCTGTTTGACATCCCGGATTCGATGGCGGCGAAGGCGGCGCTGATTGCGCTGTCGGTGATTATCGCCACCATCTCGGTGACCTCCGGCGTGGATAAAGGGATTCGCGTGCTCTCCGAACTGAACGTCGCGCTGGCGCTGGGGCTGATCCTGTTCGTGCTGTTTATGGGCGACACCTCGTTCCTGCTCAATGCCTTAGTACTGAACGTGGGTGATTACGTGAACCGCTTTATGGGCATGACGCTGAACAGCTTCGCCTTTGACCGTCCGACAGAGTGGATGAACAACTGGACGCTGTTCTTCTGGGCGTGGTGGGTGGCGTGGTCGCCGTTTGTCGGCCTGTTCCTGGCGCGTATTTCGCGTGGGCGGACCATCCGTCAGTTCGTGATGGGCACGCTGATTATCCCGTTCACCTTTACCCTGCTGTGGCTGTCGATTTTCGGCAACAGCGCGCTGCACGAGATCATCCACGGCAATGCGACTTTTGCCCAGGAAGCGATGGCGCACCCGGAGCGCGGCTTCTACAGCCTGCTGGCGCAGTACCCGGCGTTCACCTTTAGCGCGTCCGTAGCGACCATCACCGGCCTGCTGTTCTATGTCACCTCGGCGGACTCTGGCGCGCTGGTGCTGGGGAACTTCACCTCGAAGCTCAAGGACATTAACAGCGACGCGCCGAACTGGCTGCGCATCTTCTGGTCCGTCGCCATCGGCCTGCTGACGCTCGGCATGCTGATGACCAACGGTATCTCTGCGTTGCAGAACACGACGGTGATCATGGGCCTGCCGTTCAGCTTCGTGATCTTCTTCGTGATGGCCGGGCTGTATAAATCGCTTAAGGTGGAAGACTACCGCCGCGTCAGCGCCAGCCGCGACACCGCCCCGCGTCCGCTGGGCGCGCAGGACAGGCTGAGCTGGAAAAAACGCCTCTCGCGCCTGATGAATTACCCCGGTACGCGCTACACCAAACAGATGATGGAGACGGTCTGTTTCCCGGCGATGGAAGAGGTGGCCCAGGAGCTGAAGCTGCGTGGCGCCTACGTGGAGCTGAAAAACCTGCCCCCGGAAGAGGGCGAAAATCTGGGGCACCTGGATCTGCTGGTGCACATGGGCGACGAGCAGAACTTTGTCTATCAGATCTGGCCGCAGCAGTATTCGGTGCCCGGGTTCACCTACCGCGCGCGCAGCGGGAAGTCGACCTACTACCGCCTGGAGACGTTCCTGCTGGAAGGCAGCCAGGGGAATGATCTGATGGATTACAGCAAGGAGCAGGTGATTACGGACATTCTGGACCAGTATGAACGGCACCTGAACTTTATCCATCTGCACAGGGAAGCACCGGGGAATAGCGTGATGTTCCCGGATGTCTAAACGGATTCTTAAAATACCTTCAAACTGTATATAAATACAGTTATTTGGCGCAGCATTACTCAAGGAAGAGTAACCATGTAGCAAGAGCCTGATGCTGAAGCATTCGGGCTTTTGCTGCGTTTAGGGAAGGAACTATGGATGAGTCATGCGATAGAGTTTATCGAAACATCACTCTTTACCCGACAGATTAAAAGCATTGCTACGGATGATGAATTAAAGGATCTGCAAAAGGAACTTATTGCCTGGCCTGATAAAGGTGACCTGATCCAGCAGACGGGGGGGTTACGTAAAATAAGGATGGCGGCAGGCTCAAAGGGAAAGAGAGGGGGGATCAGAGTGATTTACTTTCTTGCCACAGAGGAGGTGATCTATTTCATTATGGCCTATCCAAAATGCATAAAGGACAGCCTGACAGAGACAGAGAAAGCAGAACTTAAAAAGCTGACTTCCATTCTGAAAAATACTGCTTCCAGTGCCGTAAATTTGAGGTGTACTATGTACCCTAATCAGGCAGGTGGAGGCTGATAATGAGTATTTTCAATGAATTAAAATCTTCGCTTGAAGAGGCCGTTGAGATCCATAACGGAAGAAAAGCCGCTTCCCGGGTAACCCGCTATGAAGTTGCTGATGTGCGCGCCATCAGAGAGCAGCTCAATATCACGCAAAGCGAAATGGCGAAGGCGCTTGGCACGAGCGTCGATACGATAAAGAGCTGGGAGTCTAAACGTCGCAACCCAACCGGGCTGGCGGCGAAGGTACTTAATGTGATTCGGGAGAATCCTGCATTTTATAAGGCACTTGCCGGGCAGTGAGTCGCCCTTATGCCGGGTGGCGCTGCGCTTACCCGGCCTACAAAACTCCAAAACTGCTTTACCGTAGGCCTGATAAGCGAAGCGCCATCAGGCTCTCCCTCCGTTGACTCAACTTTAATGATAATTATTTTCATTTAAATATAGCCTGTGCTATACCTTATAGCATAGGCTAATTTTGCTTTGATTTTAATCACCTCAGGAGACTTCTGCGATGCATCCACGGCAAGGATTGAAGCGTCTGTTACTCGGCGCGCTGCTCATGACCGCGACCACCACGGGCGCGCTGGCGGCTGAAAAGTTCCAGGTCATCACCACTTTTACCGTTATCGCTGATATGGCGAAAAACGTGGCGGGGGATGCCGCAGAGGTCACCTCCATCACCAAACCGGGCGCGGAAATTCACGAATACCAGCCCACCCCGGGCGATATCAAACGCGCGCAGAAGGCACAGCTGATCCTGGCGAACGGCATGAATCTGGAGCTGTGGTTCCAGCGCTTTTATCAGCATCTGAACGGTGTGCCGGAGGTGATTGTCACCAAAGGCATCACCCCGATGGGCATCAGCGAAGGGCCCTATAACGGCAAGCCCAATCCGCACGCGTGGATGTCGCCGGACAACGCCCTGGTTTACGTCGATAACATCCGCGACGCGCTGGTGAAGTACGATCCGGCCAACGCACAGACGTATCAGCGCAACGCTGATGCTTACAAGCAGAAGATCACCGCCACTCTCGAACCGCTGCGCAAGCAGGTCGCGGAGATACCGGAAGACAAACGCTGGATGGTGACCAGCGAAGGGGCTTTTTCCTATCTGGCGCGGGATTTGGGCCTGAAGGAGCTTTACCTGTGGCCGATCAACGCCGATCAGCAGGGCACGCCCCAGCAGGTGCGCAAGGTTATCGATCTGGTGAAAAAACATCACATTCCGTCGGTGTTCAGCGAAAGCACGGTCTCGGATAAGCCCGCCCGTCAGGTGGCGCGTGAAACCGGCGCCCACTATGGCGGCGTGCTGTACGTCGACTCTCTGAGCGCGGAAAACGGCCCGGTGCCAACCTATATCGATCTGCTGAACGTCACCACCCGCACGCTGGTGCAGGGCATCCGCGACGGGATGAAGGAGTAATCATGCAGAAAGGTATTGTTGTAACCGACGTGACCGTGACCTACCGCAATGGCCACACGGCGCTGCGCGACGCGTCGTTCAGCGTGCCGGGCGGATCGATTGCTGCCCTGGTGGGGGTGAACGGTTCCGGCAAGTCCACGCTGTTTAAGGCGGTGATGGGGTTTGTGCGGGCGGCGAGCGGCACTATCTCCATTCTGGGGCTGCCGCCTCACCGGGCGCTGCGTCAGAACCTGGTCGCCTACGTGCCGCAGTCGGAAGAGGTCGACTGGTCGTTTCCGGTGCTCGTCGAGGACGTGGTGATGATGGGCCGCTACGGGCATATGGGGTTTCTGCGTCGTCCCAAAGAATGCGATAAGCAGATCGTCACCGACGCCCTGGGGCGTGTGGATATGCTCGAGCTGCGCCATCGGCAGATTGGCGAACTGTCCGGCGGGCATAAGAAGCGCGTGTTTCTGGCCCGTGCGATTGCCCAGCAGGGCGAGGTGATCCTGCTCGACGAGCCGTTTACCGGCGTGGACGTCAAAACCGAAGCCAGGATCATCAGCCTGCTGCGGGAGCTGCGCGACGAGGGTAAAACGATGCTGGTCTCGACCCACAATCTGGGCTCGGTCACGGAATTCTGCGATTACACGGTGATGGTCAAAGGCACCGTGCTGGCGAGCGGCCCGACGGATATCACCTTTACCGCCGAGAATCTTGAGCGCGCCTTCAGCGGCGTGCTGCGCCACGTGGTGCTCAGCGGCTCGGAAGATCGCATTATTACCGACGACGAACGCCCCTTCGTGGCGCACCGACAGGAGGCCAAATGAACGCGCTTCTCGAACCCTTCGGCTACGAGTACATGCTCAACGCGATGTGGGTCTCGGCGATGGTGGGCGGGCTGTGCGCGTTTCTCTCCTGCTATCTGATGCTTAAAGGCTGGTCGCTGATCGGCGATGCGCTGTCGCACTCCATCGTGCCGGGCGTAGCGGGCGCTTACATGCTCGGGCTGCCGTTCTCGCTGGGGGCGTTTTTATCGGGCGGGCTGGCGGCGGGCAGCATGCTGTTTCTCAACCAGCGCAGCCGCCTGAAGGAGGACGCCATTATCGGGCTGATCTTCTCCTCGTTTTTCGGGCTGGGGCTGTTTATGGTCTCGCTCAACCCGACCTCGGTGAACATTCAGACCATCGTCCTCGGCAATATTCTGGCTATCGCCCCGGAAGATATCGTCCAGCTGGCGATTATCGGCGTGGTGTCGATAGTTATCCTGCTGTTCAAATGGAAAGATCTGATGGTGACCTTTTTTGATGAGAATCATGCCCGCGCCATCGGCCTGCGTCCTGAACGCCTGAAAATTCTCTTCTTCACGCTGCTGGCGGTCTCTACCGTGGCGGCGCTGCAAACCGTCGGCGCGTTTCTGGTGATCTGTCTGGTAGTCACGCCCGGCGCGACCGCGTGGCTGCTGACCGACCGCTTCCCGCGCCTGCTGATGATTGCCGTCGCCATTGGCAGCATCACCAGCTTCCTCGGCGCGTGGGCCAGCTATTACCTGGACGGCGCCACCGGCGGCATTATCGTGGTCGCCCAGACGCTGCTGTTCCTGCTGGCGTTCGTCTTTGCGCCGAAGCACGGACTGCTTGCCAGCCGTCGTCGGGCGCGGGAGGCACACCCATGATGACGCTGCTCCTCGAACCCTTCCAGTTTGCGTTTATGAACAACGCGCTGCTGATTTCACTCCTGGTGGCCGTGCCCTGCGCGCTGCTGTCGGTTTTTCTGGTGCTGAAAGGCTGGGCGTTGATGGGCGACGCCATGAGCCACGCGGTGTTTCCCGGCGTCGTGCTGGCCTGGATGATGGGCCTGCCGCTGGCGCTGGGCGCGTTCGTGGCCGGTCTGTTCTGCGCGGTCGCCACCGGATACCTGAAGGATAACAGCCGCATCAAACAGGATACGGTCATGGGGATCGTCTTTTCCGGCATGTTCGGCGCCGGGCTGATCCTCTATATCGCTGTCAAACCTGAGGTGCATCTCGACCACATTCTGTTTGGCGATATGCTGGGTATTAACGGGATGGACATTCTGCAAAGCGGTCTCGTCGCGGGGATGATTGCGCTGGTGATTGGCCTGAAGTGGCGCGATTTTCTGCTGTTCTGCTTTGACTATCAGCAGGCGCAGGCGAGTGGCCTGCGCACCCGCTGGCTGCACTACGGCTTACTGTGCATGGTTTCGCTGACCATCGTCGCGACGCTGAAAGCGGTGGGGATCATTCTGTCGATTTCCCTGCTGATTGCCCCCGGCGCGGTGGCGGTGCTGATTACCCGACGCTTTCACATGGCGCTGCTGGTGGCGGTCGCCGTTTCAGCGCTGGTGTCGGTAAGCGGCGTTTATGCCTCGTTTTATCTCGACAGCGCGCCTGCGCCGACCATTGTGGTCCTGTTCGCGATGGTGTTTATCGTGACGTTTGTGGTGACCAGCGTGAAGGCTCGTCGCCAGGAGCGTGTGACAGCAGAGTGATGACCTGTTCGCCGTGCTGCTGCCAGTGCAGGGGGAAGGCGGTGCCTTCCTCAAAGCCTGCCAGTTGACGGGTCAACGCCAGCGTGAGCGTCTTGTCGTCGAGCTTGGTAACGCGGGCGCAGTCAAAACCCATCCAGGCCTGTACCTGCGGAAAGAGGGCCTTAAACAGGCTCTCTTTGGCGCTGAAGACCAGCGTCAGGGCGAGGGCGAACGGGTATCCCAGGCGGGAAAGCACAGGTTCTTCCTGTGTATCAATGATGCCGTCTTTGATTTCCCTGGCTTCGTTTTCGGAGAGGATCGTTTCACAATCGATGCCGATAAGCACCGGGTATTGCGTGACGACGGCTATCGCCTGCGTGCCGCTGTGGGTGATGCTGCCGGAAATATCTTGCGGCCAGAGCGGTTCCCCGCTGGGGCCGATGGCGGGCATGGTGTAGTCAGGTAAGGCGTGCGCGGCGGCGATGCGGCCTGCGAGGTGGTCGGCCTTGCGTTTGCGTCCGGCGTTAGCCAACTGGGCGTGGTGGGGGAGCCAGAGGAGATCGGCGTCCGTAAAGGTGGTGGGGTCGAAGGTGATGCGGTGGAGGGTGTGGCCAGCGAGAGAAAATGTGCTGTGGGTGGTGTGCATGGTTTTCCCTTCAGTATTGTGCGGCCTGATGCCCTCACCCCGGCCCTCTCCCAAAGGGAGAGGGAGCAAACACTAAAAACGGCAACGGGGTTGCCGTTTTGCTTTTACCTCGCCCTCACCCCGGCCCTCTCCCACAGGGAGAGGGGGAAGTCACTGCCTGTATCAGAACCTCGTATTTACGCTCATGTACCAGGTGCGACCCGGTTCATTATACGTATACGCACCCGCGCCGTACATATACGCACCCGTCGTGGTATTACCCGTGGTCTGGGCGTTACCCGCGCGCCACTGGCGCTTGTCGAAGACGTTGTCCACGCCGCCGGTCAGGCTGACGTTTTTGGTCACGTCCCAGGTCGCGCTCAGGCCAACGATGCTGTAGGGGCTGACTTCGTCTTTCTCAGACCCGGTCACCGGCTGACCTTTGTAGTTGTACTTCTTCGGCTGCTGCTTGCCGTACCAGGTGAAGGTCGACTGCAATGAGACATCCTGACGTACCTGCCAGCTCAGGGTAGAGTTCAGCGTATACTCCGGGATGATCGACAGACGATCGCCGGTCTCCTTGTTCTTGCTTTGCAGCATGTAGGTGATGTTGTTGGTCCAGTTGATGGTGTCGCTGACCGGCACGTTCAGGGAGCCTTCCAGACCTTCCACCACCGCCTTCGGTACGTTTTCCCACTGGTAGATATCGGTGGTGACTTTGCCGGTGGACGTCTGGCCAATCGGCGCGTAGCCCGCTTCAATCTTGTTGCGATAGTCGTTGCGGAACCAGGTCACGCCCGCCAGCCAGCCGTCGCGTTTCCACTCCAGGCCAATCTCTTTGTTGATACTGGTTTCCGCTTTCAGATCGTCGTTACCCATCATGTAGCAGCCCACGCCGTCGGAGCTTGCGTAGCAGCCCTGGCCTTTACTGTACAGCAGGTAGTTCGGGTTGGTCTGATACAGGCTTGGCGCTTTATAGGCGCGCGCGATGCCCATCTTCAGGGTGAAGTCATCCCCCAGACCTTGCGACAGGTTCAGGGACGGGCTCCAGTTATTACCCACAATAGTATGGTGGTCGAAGCGCAGGGCAGGGGTCAGCATGGTGCTGTCGGTCAGCTCCATGTTGTTTTCGGCAAACAGGGAGAAGATCTCCGCTGACGTGTACGGGCTACGATCTTCGCTCATGCCCGGGATGGTGCCCCCCTGCTGGGTTTGTGTAAATGAGGTTGAGTCCTTCATGCGCTGCTGGTTCCACTCGGTGCCGAGCGTCAGGTTCTGGTTCACAATGAAATCAATCGGCAGGTTGATTTCGCTGTGCAGCATCACGTCGGCCAGATCGGTATCGGTGAATTTATTGCTGTTGAACAGGCCTTCCAGACCGCCCGCCAGCCCTTCACCCAGACGAGAGTTGCGGGTGTGCTCGTACTGCGCCCAGTTGCTGGTGGTGATGCCGTTATCCCAGCCGCCGTTCCAGGTCACGGCGAAGTTCTGACGATAGATACGGTTAGTCTCTTTACCGTAGTTCTTCTTCACCAGCGCGTTGTCGTTGTTGGTGTTCTGCGTGTCGCCCGCATACAGGTTGTTCTGGCGGCTGTAGCCCGCTTCAAACTCCAGCGACTGCATCGGCGCGAAGTCCCAGCGCACCACGCCGTTGATGTCTTTATTTTCCACACCTTCACGGCCTGCGGGCAGGGTGTTGGCGTAAGCGCCCGTGCGGTCAGACTGGTGACCCTGGTTGATATCCCACGCGTCGGCCTGGGTTTTATCCAGGTTACCGTACATGCGGAAGCTGAAATCCCCGCCCAGCGGGCCGCTCAGGCTGAAGTTGGTGCGTTTGGTGGAACCTTCGTCTTTATGCTCTGGCGCGTTCAGGTAGGTGTTCCAGGAGCCGTGCCACTGGTCGTCAAATTTTTTGGTGATGATGTTCACCACGCCGCCCGCCGCACCATTACCGTAGCGGGCAGCAGCCGGGCCACGGATCACTTCGATGCGCTCGATCATCTCCGGCGGGACCCAGCCGGTATCGCCGCGGGTATCACGCTCGCCGCGCCAGCCCAGACGGATGGAGTTGCGGCTGGTAACCGGCTTGCCGTCGATCAGGATCAGGGTGTTTTCCGGGCCCATGCCGCGAATGTCAATCTGACGGTTGTTCCCGCGCTGGCCGCTGGTGGAGTTGCCGGTCAGGTTAACGCCCGGCATGGTGCGGATGATTTCCGCCACGTCACGCGCTGGCGGGTTTTTGCGGATCTCATCGGCGGTGATGGTCGACGCGCCCGGCGCCTGCAAATTCTGCTCGGCGGCGGTGATCACCATGGTGTCTTCGTGCTGCGCGGAGGCGGTATTGTCGTCTGCCATGGCGGGCAGCGCGACACCATAAATCCCTAAATTGACCAGCAAGGCCAGAGAGTGAATCTTCTTATTCATTGTACGTCCCGCTTTTATGGTTATTTAATGAGCGCGCTTCCCACAGCGCGGGCATTACGCTATTGCAAATGCAAATAGTTATCAATAATATTATCAATAAAATTTGCTCTGAAACAAAAAAGACTGTTAAACATGGGGTTATAAGGGTGACGGTGTTAACAACCGGAAGTGAAGCGTGGTGGCAGGCGAAAAACGGGCCGGAACGGGAACGTCATCAGGAAAACTATCGCGTGACATTCTGGTGGCGGGACCCGGCGGGAACGCAGAAAACCTCGACGGTGAAACGCGTCTGGCTCTACGTCACCGGCGTGACCGATCACCATCAAAATGCCCGTCCGCAATCCCTTGAACGTATCCCGGATACCGACGTCTGGCAGTGGCAGGGCGAGTTCAGTCCCGAATGGCGCGGCAGCTACTGTTTTATCCCCTCCGATAACGAAAACGATTTTGCCGATGCAGTGTTTGAAGGCGAGCAGCCGGACCGCATGGCGCTGCGCGAAGGCTGGCGTAAACTGTTGCCGCACGCGGTGTCCGACCCGCTGAATCCGCAAAGCTGGCGCGGCGGGCGCGGGCACGCCGTCTCGGCGCTGGAGATGCCGGAGGCGCCCGTACAGCCCGGCTGGAACCATCCCGATACCCCTTACAATAAGCCTGTCTGTATTGATTGGCACAGCGCGCGTCTGAAGAACCGTCGTCGCGTGTGGATTTTTACCACCGGGGATGAAAGCCCCGAGCGCCCGCTGGCGGTGCTGCTTGACGGGCAGTTCTGGGCCGAAAGCATGCCCGTCTGGCCTGCTCTGGCGTCGCTCACCCATGAAGGCAAACTGCCGCCTGCGGTTTATGTCTTAATTGACGTCATTGACACCGCACACCGCAGCCGCGAGCTGCCGTGCAACCCTGATTTCTGGCTGGCGGTGCAGGAAGAACTTCTCCCGCAAGTGAAAAGCATGGCCCCGTTCAGCGACCGCGCCGACCATACCGTGGTGGCGGGTCAGAGCTTCGGCGGACTCTCTTCCCTCTATGCGGGCCTCAACTGGCCGCAGCGTTTTGGCTGCATCCTCAGCCAGTCCGGATCCTACTGGTGGCCGCACCGCGGCGCGCAGCAGGACGGGCTGCTCATCGAACAACTCAAAGCGGGTGAAAAAACCGCTCGCGGGCTGCGCATCGTCCTTGAGGCCGGGCGCAACGAGCCGCTTATTTTGCGCGCAAACCAGGCGATCCTCGCCGAACTACACACTCAGCAACCGGTTTTCTGGCGTCAGGTTGACGGCGGACACGATGCGCTTTGCTGGCGCGGTGGGCTGACGCAGGGGCTGATGACCCTCTGGCAGCCGCTTATTCAATAACGGAGTCTGTATGGAATTCAGCAATCCTTTCGATAATCCGCAGGGACAGTTCGCCATTTTGCAAAATGACCAGGGGCAGTACAGCCTGTGGCCGCAGCAGTGCGAGTTGCCCGCGGGCTGGCGCGTGGTCTGCGAACCGCAATCTCAGGAGGCGTGCCAGCAGTGGCTGGCGGAACAGTGGCAGACGCTTGAGCCGTTTTATTTTGCGGGGGAGCGCGCATGAACCGTCTCCCTCTTGTCGCCGCCCAGCCGGGGATTTGGATGGCAGAGCAGCTTTCCTCCCTGCCAAACGCCTGGAGCGTCGCGCACTATACCGAGCTGAAAGGCGCTATCGATGCGCCATTGCTGGCAAAAGCCATCGCTGAAGGCATGATGCAGGCCGACACCCTGCGGATGCGTTTTGCCGAAGATCACGGTGAGGTGTGGCAGTGGATCGATGAGGCCATGCTCCTGCCGGAGCCGTCCATCGTGCGCGTTGACTCCCACGACGCCGCCGTGGCGCTGATGGAGGCCGATCTCAAGCAGAACCTGCGCGTCGACAGCGGTCAGCCGCTGGCGTTTCACCAGCTGATTCAAGTGGGAGAAAGCCACTGGTACTGGTATCAGCGGTATCATCATCTGGTGGTAGATGGCTTCAGTTTCCCGGCCATTACGCGTCAGATCGCCGCCATTTACGCTGCGTGGCAGAAAGGGAAACCCGCGCCCGCCTCCCCGTTTACCCCTTTCGCCGAGGTGGTGGAGGAGTATCAGCGCTATCGCGACAGTGAGGCGTATCAGCGCGACGGTGCTTTCTGGGCCGAACAGCGCCAACAGCTTCCTTCTCCGGTCTCGCTCTCTTCCGCGCCCCTGCCTGGACACGCCGCCACCACCGACATCCTGCGCCTGAAAATGGCGATGGACGGACGTGCTTTCAGCCAGCTTGCACAGATGGCAGGCCAGGCGCAGCGTACCGATCTGGCGCTTGCGCTGGTGGTGCTGTGGCTGGGCCGCCTGACCGGACGGCTGGACTACGCCGCCGGGTTTATCTTTATGCGCCGCATGGGCTCCGCCGCGCTGACCGCGACCGGACCGGTGCTCAACGTCCTGCCGCTGGCGGTGAATATTCGCCCGCACGAGAGCCTGCCGGAACTGGCGCTGCGCCTGGCGAACCAGCTGAAAAAGATGCGTCGCCATCAGCGTTACGACGCCGAACAGATCGTGCGCGACAGCGGACGTGCCGCAGGCGATGAAGCCCTGTTTGGTCCGGTGCTGAACGTCAAGGTGTTCGATTATCAGCTGGATATCGACGGCGTGGAGGCCATTACCCACACGCTGGCGACCGGCCCGGTGAACGATCTGGAGCTTGCGCTGTTCCCGGACGAGCAGGGCGGACTGAGCATTGAGATCCTCGCCAACGGGCAGCGTTACGACGAGGCGACGCTAAAGGGTCACGCGGCGCGGCTGAACGCAATGCTGACGCAGTTTGCCGCCAACCCGGACCTGCGCTGTGGCGACGTGGAAACCGTATCAGAGCAGGAGTATGCCCGGCTGGCGCGCATTAACGATACCGGGCTGGCGCTGCCGTCCACCACGCTGGCGGATCTGGTCGCGGAGCAGGCGAGCAAAACGCCGGACGCCCCCGCGCTGGCGGATGCCCATACTGAACTGAACTACCGCCAGATGCGCGAGCAGGTGGTCGCGCTGGCAAACCTGCTGCGCGCGCGCGGCGTGAAGCCGGGCGACAGCGTGGCGGTGGCCCTGCCGCGCTCGGTGTTCCTGACGTTAGCCTTGCACGGCATTGTGGAGGCGGGCGCCGCGTGGCTGCCGCTCGACACCGGCTACCCGGACGATCGCCTGCGGATGATGCTCGAGGACGCGAAGCCGTCCCTGCTCATTACCACCGACGAGCAGCTTCCGCGCTTTAGCGATCTGCCGATCGCCACCTTTAGTTACAACACACTATTACCGGCCACCGATGCTGAACCTCTGCGCCTGGCGAAGCCGGAGCAAACCGCGTACATCATCTTTACCTCCGGTTCGACGGGACGTCCAAAAGGGGTGATGGTCGGCCATACCGCCATCGTTAACCGCCTGAAGTGGATGCAGGATCATTATCCACTGACGGCGCATGACGTGGTGGCGCAGAAAACCCCGTGCAGCTTTGACGTGTCGGTGTGGGAGTTCTGGTGGCCGTTTATCGCCGGGGCGAAGCTGGTGATGGCCGAGCCGGACGCGCACCGCGATCCGCAGGCGATGCAGAGCTTCTTCGCAGAATATGGCGTAACCACCACCCACTTCGTGCCGTCAATGCTGGCGGCGTTCGTCGCCTCGCTGACGCCGGAAAACGCCCACTGTTGCAGGACGCTGAAGCAGGTGTTCTGTAGCGGCGAGGCGTTGCCGACTGCGCTGTGTCGCGAGTGGGAACTGCTCACCCATGCGCCGCTGCACAACCTCTATGGCCCGACCGAAGCAGCGGTGGACGTCAGCTGGTATCCGGCGTACGGCCCCGGGCTGGCGGCGGTGGAGGGCAACAGCGTGCCGATCGGTTTCCCGGTATGGAATACGGGGCTGCGCATTCTGGATGCGATGATGCGCCCGGTACCGTTCGGCGTGGCGGGGGATCTGTATCTCACCGGCATCCAGCTGGCGCAGGGGTATCTGGGACGCCCCGACCTTACCGCCAGCCGCTTTATCGCCGACCCGTTCGCGCCGGGCGAGCGGATGTACCGCACCGGTGACGTTGCCCGCTGGCTGGATAACGGCGCGGTGGAATATCTGGGCCGCAGCGACGACCAGCTGAAAATTCGCGGCCAGCGCATCGAGCTGGGTGAAATCGACCGGGCCATGCTTGCGCTGCCGGATGTGGCCCAGGCCGTGGCGCACGCCTGCGTGTTCAACCAGGCGGCAGCCACGGGTGGCGATGCCCGACAGCTGGTGGGGTACTTGGTTTCCGAATCCGGCTTACCGCTGGATCGCGACGCGCTGCTTGCATCACTCAAAGCCCAGCTGCCACCGCATATGGTGCCGGTGGTGCTGCTGCAAATCAGCGCGCTGCCGCTGAGCGCCAACGGCAAGCTGGATCGCAAGGCGCTGCCGCTGCCGGAGCTGACCAGCAGAACTTCCGGTCGCGCACCTGAGACGCAAACCGAAGTGGCCGTGGCGCAGGCGTTTTCTTCCCTGCTGGGCTGCGCGGTGAACGATATCGAGGCCGATTTCTTTGCCCTCGGCGGCCACTCGCTGCTGGCGATGCGCCTCGCGGCTCAGCTCAGCCGTGCGTTCAGCCGTAAGGTCACGCCGGGGCAGATTATGGTCGCCTCGACGGTAAGCAAGCTTAGCGCCCTGCTGGACTCGCAGATGAGCGACGAGCAGGCGCAGCGTCTGGGGTATGAAACCCTTCTGCCGCTGCGTGAAAGCAACGGCCCGACGCTGTTCTGCTTCCATCCGGCGTCCGGCTTTGCCTGGCAGTTTAGCGTCCTGGCGCGCTACCTCAGCCCGCGCTGGTCCATCGTCGGCATTCAGTCGCCGCGGCCAAACGGCCCGATGCAGCAGTGCGCGGATCTCGATGGGGTGATCGAACATCATCTGAATACGTTGCGTAAGCAGCAGCCGCAGGGGCCGTATTACCTGTTCGGCTATTCCCTCGGCGGCACGCTGGCGCAAGGCATTGCGGCCCGCCTGCGCGAGCAGGGTGAAGCAGTGGCGTTCCTCGGCCTGCTGGATACCTGGCCGCCGGAAACCCAGAACTGGGCGGAGAAAGAGGCTAACGGCCTCGACCCGGCGGTGCTGGCAGAGATCGAGCGCGAGCGTCAGGCGTTTATCGCCGCCCAGCAGGGGCAGGGCTCCAGCGAGCTGTTTAACGCCATTGAGGGCAACTACGCCGACGCGGTGCGGCTGCTCACCACCGCGCACAGCGCGCGCTTTGACGGTAAAGCGACGCTGTTTGTCGCCGAGCGAACGCGAACCCTGGATCCTCAGGCCGCGTGGGCGCCGTGGGTGGGCGAGCTGGAGGTCTACAGCCAGGACTGCGCTCACGTGGATATTATTTCACCGCAGGCGTTTGAGAAAATTGGGCCGGTACTGAAGGAAATTTTAGGATAGTGCAAATGCCCCTCACCCTAACCCTCTCCCACGGGGAGAGGGGATGGTTTGCTCCCTCTCCCTGTGGGAGAGGGCCGGGGTGAGGGCATCAGACCGCACGTTTTCCAAGCGGCACCACCAACGGCGTACCCGCCACCGGATCGTCAATAATCATGCAGCGCATGCCGTAGATCCGCGCGATCAGCTCTGGCGTAACAATCTCCTTCGGCGCGCCCTGCGCCACAATCTCGCCGTCGCGCAGCGCAATCAGATGCGTCGCGTAGCGGCACGCCTGGTTTAAGTCGTGCAACACCGCCGCCAGGGTGTACCCCTGCGTACGGTTCAGCTCGCTCAGCAGCTCCAGCAGGTCAATCTGATGGCTGATATCCAGCCAGGTCGTCGGCTCGTCCAGCAGCATGATCGAGGTTTCCTGCACCAGCACCATTGCGATCCACGCGCGCTGGCGCTGTCCGCCGGAGAGGGTATCGACGCTTTGCTGGGCCAGCTCGGTGATGCCCGTCGCCTGCATCGCGCGCTTCACGGCCTCGTCGTCCTCCTTGCGCCAGCGGGTAAACAGCGGCTGGTGCGGATAGCGCCCGCGGGAGACCAGCTCCTGCACGGTAATATCCCCCGGCGTGGTGGCGTTTTGCGCCAGCAGACCAATTCGGCGCGCCACCTCTTTGCTGGCGAAGCGCTGGATCTGCTCCCCGTCGAGGAACACGCAGCCCTCAACCGGCGACATCAGGCGGCTCAGCGTGCGCAGCAATGTTGATTTGCCGCAGCCGTTTGGCCCGATAATGGCGGTGAAGTGGCCGTCCGGAATGGCAACGGATAAGTCCCGGGCAATGATTTTATTGCCGTAGCCGAGGGTCAAGTTTTCGCCGCGCAAGCGGGTGGTTAAATCTGTCATTTCTTGCGTGACTCCTGAACGAGCAAGACGATGAGGTAAATCCCGCCGAGGCTGACGGTCACCACGCCCACCGGCAGTTGATAAGGCGTAAACAGCCGCTGGGCGCAGAGATCGGCGGCCAGCAGTAATACTGCACCGCACAGCGCCGCCTGGGTTAATCCCCAGCGCGCGGTGCCGCTAAGTCGCCGCGCGATATGCGGCGCGACAAGGGCAATAAACGAGATCGGCCCGGCGATGGCGGTAGACGCTGCGGTCAGCAAGACCGCCACCAGCATCAGCATCAGGCGCGAGCGCTCTACGCTCACGCCCAGCGCGCAGGCGCTGTCGTCGCCCATCTCCAGCAGCCGCATGCGCCTGACCAGCAGCAACGCGCCGATAAACATCAGGATAATCAGCGGCGCGGCGGGCCAGGTTTTTACCCACGTCAGACCGTTGAGGGAACCGGCGTACCACAGCCCGGCGGAGAGTGCGGTTTCCAGCGACGCCTGTAGCAGAAGCCAGGTGTTAAACGCCATCAGCATCGCGCGGATGCCGATCCCGATGATGATCAGGCGGAAGGTGTCGATGCCGTTGCGCCAGGCCAGGGCCCAGATAAGCAGGGAGGTGAGAATGCCGCCCGCCATCGCCGTAAAGGTAATGGCCGTGAGATGCTGCCCGAACAGCACCATCGCCACCAGCACGCCGCTCCACGCGCCGGTATTCAGGCCCATCACGTCCGGGCTGCCGAGGGGGTTACGCATCAGCGACTGGAATATCGCGCCGCTGACGCCAAGCGCTGCGCCAACCAGGATCGCCATTGCCACGCGCGGCAGTCGCCATTCGGTGACCACCATGGTGATGTTACGCGGCGCGCTGCCGGTGAGAGCGTGAAAGACCTGCGCGAAATCAAGCGTTACGGCACCGCTTTGCAGGCTCCAGACCGCCAGCAGCAGACAGGCGACGACCAGCAGGGCGACGCTGGTGAGTAAACGACGGGACGGGGCCATCATGCGCCACCCCCGCGTCTGCGTCGTACCAGGAAGATCAGCACCGGCGCGCCGATAAAGGCGCTGACCACCGAGACACGCAGTTCGCCCGGCACCAGCAGGCGGCCCAGCACGTCGGCAAACAGCAGCAGGGCAGGGGTCGCCAGCAGCGTTACCGGGAGGGACCAGCGGTGATCCGCCCCCACCAGCCAGCGCGCCATGTGCGGCATCATCAGGCCGATAAAGGCAATCGGGCCGACCACGGCGGTCGCGCTGCCGCACAGCACGGTGATGGCAAGCAGGCCCGTCAGCTGCGTACGCGCCACGCGGTTGCCGAGGGCGGTCGCGGTGTCACTGCCGAGGCTCAGGCTGTTCAGCGCCCGGCTTAAACAGAGCGCCACGGCGGCAGCGACGCTCGCCGGGATCACCACCACTTTTAAGGTTTCAAGGGTACGAATATCCAGCGAACCCGCCTGCCAGAAGCGCAGCTGGTCATACACGTCCGGGTTGAGCAGGGCGATGCCGTTGGACAAGCCTTCCAGTACCGCCGCGAGCGCTACGCCCGCCAGCGTTAAGCGTACCGGGCTGAGCTGGCCGCCGCCCTGGCTGCCGGTAAACGCCACCACCAGCGAGGCGGTCAGCGCGCCGCAAAAGGCCATCACCAGCTGTTCAGACGGAGAGGTGAAACCAAACAGCGCCGCGCCGAGCACAATGGCGAAACTGGCACCAGAGTTCACGCCGAGAATGCCAGGGTCCGCCAGCGGGTTGCGGGTGAGGGTTTGCATCAGGGCACCGGCAAGCCCGAGCGCACCACCGGCCAGCAGGCCGGCAAGGGTGCGGGGCAGGCGAGCGTCGAGCACGATGGTGCAGTCGGCGCTCTGACAGGTACCGGATAGCGCATCGACAATAACGGACGCGGGCAGCGGTTTTGCGCCGACCAGCAGGCTGAGTGCAATCGCAAGGATTAGCAGTAGCAATAAAACGGGCACGGCAAGGGCGCGCACCGCAGAAGAGGAAAACGACATAGCAACATCCATGATTTGATAATGATAGTGATTATCGTTATCTATCTTATTTGGCTATGTTAGCATGTGCGCCCATGGAATGGGTAGAAATAGACTCAAGGCTTTGTCATGAATCAAAAATCCTGGCTGCTTAACCTCAGCCTGCTCAAAACACACCCGGCGTATCGCGCCGTTTTTATCGCTCGCTTTATCTCCATTTTGTCCCTCGGTTTGCTTGGTGTGGCCGTGCCGGTGCAAATCCAGACCATGACTCACTCCAGCTGGCTGGTAGGGCTATCCGTCACCTTAACCGGCGGGGCGATGTTTATCGGCCTGATGGTGGGCGGCGTGCTGGCGGACCGCTACGAGCGTAAAAAGCTTATCCTGCTGGCGCGCGGCACCTGCGGGGTGGGCTTTGTCGGGCTGTGCCTGAACGCCATGCTGCCGGAGCCGTCGCTGGTGGCCATTTACGTGCTGGGATTGTGGGACGGCTTTTTTGCTTCGTTAGGCGTGACGGCACTGCTGGCGGCCACGCCCGCGCTGGTCGGGCGCGAGAACCTGATGCAGGCGGGGGCGATCACCATGCTCACCGTGCGCCTCGGCTCGGTGATTTCGCCGATGGTCGGCGGCCTGCTGCTGGCGACCGGCAACGTGGCGTGGAACTACGGCCTTGCCGCAGCCGGAACCTTTATCACCACCCTGACGCTGCTGCGTCTGCCGCTCCTGCCACCGCCGCCGCAGCCGCGCGAGCATCCGCTGAAGTCCCTGATGGCCGCGATTCGTTTTCTGTTCAGCAACCCGTTGATTGGCGGCATTGCGCTGCTCGGCGGCCTGCTGACGATGGCGAGCGCCGTGCGCGTGCTGTACCCGGCGCTGGCGGGCGAGTGGCAGATGAGCGCCTCAGAGATTGGCGTGCTGTACGCCGCCATTCCGCTCGGCGCCGCGTGTGGGGCGCTGACCAGCGGCAACCTGGCGCAGAGCGCGAGACCGGGGTTGATCATGCTGGTGGCGACGCTGGCCTCGTTTATCGCCATTGGTTTCTTTAGCCTGATGCCGGTGTGGGCGCTGGGGGTGATGTGTCTGGTGATTTTCGGCTGGCTGAGCGCGGTCAGCTCACTTTTACAGTACACCCTGATCCAGACCCAGACGCCGGAAGGGATGCTGGGGCGTATCAACGGCCTGTGGACCGCGCAGAACGTGACGGGCGATGCGATTGGCGCGGCGATCCTCGGCGGGCTGGGGGCGATAATGACCCCGGTGGCGTCGGCGAGCAGCAGCGGGTTTGTGTTAGCGATGGTTGGCGCGATCTTACTGGTGACGCTGGTGGAATTGCGGCGGTTCAGGCAGGAGGCCGCGTTGAAAGACGGTGCGGCCTGATGCCCTCACCCCGGCCCTCTCCCACGGGGAGAGGGAGGGAAAATGCCTACTTAAACAACGCATTCAATCTGTCTAACACCAGCATCGCGCTGTAATAATCCAGGCGGAACGTCTCCGTTCCCAGCGCCCAGACGCGCTTGTTCTTGACCGACCGCAGATGCGCCAGCAGCGGATTGGCGTAAATCGCATTCACGTCTTTCTGGTCGCCGGCAAACACAAACAGCCCTTCGCCGTTCAGCCCCGTCGCCAGATTTTCTCCACCCAGCTGAATAATGTCGTGGCGCTTGCCCTGGCTTGTTGAGGTCTGCAAACCGGCAGGCAGGTCCGCCAGCGTAAAGCCCAGCTGGTGCAGCAGCTTGCCCTGCGCGGAGTCTGTCGTCCACAGGTTCGCCGTGTGTGCCGCGGCGGTGTAAACGATGGCGTTCACCGGCTGTGGCGGCAGCTTCATCTGCTGCTTCACCTGGGCGAGCTGTTTATCGAAGGCAGCGATGCGCTCTGCGGCCTGTGTCTCCTGCCCGGTGATCGTCCCCAGCTGGGTCAGCAGTTCCTGCCAGCTTTTGTCGTCGTAATTGATGATAAGCGTCGGCGCGATGGCGGAAAGCTGATCGTAGAGCGCAAGCGCGGAATCCCCGCCGGTGGCGCTGATCAAAATCAGGTCCGGCATCTGGGCCGCGACCGCTTCGGCGCTCGGCTCGCCGATGTACAGCCGGGCAACCTTACGCTGCTTCGCGATATCGCCCCACTGACGTAAAAAGCCCTGCGCATCCGCCACGCGGTTGTTCGGCGTGGTCGCTCCGCTGGCAATGACCGGCGCGTCAATGGCCAGCAGGGAGCCGGTTAAGGTCACGCTGGTGGAGACAATGCGCGTCGGTTTGCTCTCAAGCGTGTGAACGCCGCGGCTGTCGGAGACCTGGCGCGGCCAGTCGTCGGCGGCGGCTGAGGCTAGTCCTAAAACAAAAAGTCCTGTTAAAAGAAGGGCATTGCGGCAAACGGCAGCGATTTTCACAGAGCGGCATCCTGATTTTATTGAAGATAATGCTTCTCATTTTCAGGGCTGTAGGGAAGGGATGCAAGCGTTTGTCGCACAAGTTATTTGCCCGACGGTTGACAGCGGGGCGATGTGGGATTAGGTTAGCCGACGAAAATATAAATGATAATCATTATTGCTTCTTTTATCATTTTAAGGAGGATGATATGGACACGTCCCTGGCTGAGGAAGTTCAGCACACCGCGACTACGCTGCAAGCAGATAGCTTTTTCTTTATGTCGCCTTACCGCAGTTTTACCACGTCCGGCTGTTTTGCCCGTTTTTCTGAACCCGCCGTCGGCGGTGACGATCCGGCGGGTCCCTTTCAGCAGAAATTAGCTCAGGCTTTCCGGAATGCGAAAAACAGCGGCATTGCCCATCCGGTGATGGTAGGGGCGATCCCCTTCGATACCCGCAAACCGTCATCGCTGTTTATTCCGCAACGCTGGCAAACCTTCTCCCGCCCGGCGCGTCAGCAGTCCGCACGCTACGCCTCCGGCGCGCAGACGCTGAACGTGCAACAACGCACCGAGATCCCGCCGCAGCCGATTTTCGAGGAGATGGTGGCCCGCGCCGCGTCGCTCACCGCCACGCCGCAGGTGAATAAGGTGGTGCTGTCGCGCCTGATTGATATTGCCACCGACAAACAGATTGATAGCAGCGCGCTGATGGAGCGTCTTATCGCCCAGAACCCGGCGAGCTTTAACTTCCACCTACCGCTGGAAGACGGCGGCGTGCTGCTGGGCGCCAGCCCGGAACTGCTGCTGCGTAAAGAGGGCGCGCACTTTAGTTCGCTGCCGCTGGCGGGCTCTGCGCGCCGTCAGCCGGACGATGTGCTGGATCGCGAAGCGGGCACTAAGCTGCTGGCCTCCGAAAAAGACCGTCACGAGCACGACCTGGTAACCCAGGCGATGAAAACCATTCTGGAACCGCGCAGCCATCATCTGAGCATGCCGGCTTCCCCGCAGCTCATTACCACCCCAACGCTGTGGCATCTGGCCACGCCGGTTGAGGGTGACGCGCGTGAAAACGAGAACGCCCTGACGCTGGCCTGCCTGCTGCACCCGACCCCGGCCCTGAGCGGTTTCCCGCATCAGGCGGCAAAAGAACTCATTGCCGAGCTGGAGCCCTTCGACCGCGAACTGTTCGGCGGCATCGTTGGCTGGTGCGACAGCGAAGGTAACGGCGAGTGGGTGGTAACTATCCGCTGCGCGCGGCTGCATCAAAATACCGTTCGCCTGTTTGCCGGCGCGGGCATTGTGCCTGCTTCCTCCCCGGTGGGCGAGTGGCGCGAGACGGGCGTGAAGCTCTCCACCATGCTCAACGTGTTTGGTTTGCACTAAGGAATACTCATGACCATCCCTTTTACCCGCTGGCCTGAGGATTTTGCCCGCCGCTACCGTGAAAAAGGCTACTGGCAGGATCTGCCGCTGACCCACATCCTGACGGACCATGCGGACAGCGATGCGGTCGCGATAATTGACGGCGATCGCCGCATTACCTACCGCGCGTTTAATCAGGCGGTGACGAATCTGGCGTCCGCCCTTCAGGCGCAGGGGCTGCATCGCGGCGAGACCGCGCTGGTGCAGCTCGGCAACGTGGCCGAGTTCTACATCACTTTCTTCGCACTGCTGCAAATCGGCGTCGCGCCGGTCAACGCGCTCTTTAGCCATCAGCGCAGCGAGCTGAGCGCCTACGCGGAGCAGATCTCACCTGCCGTACTGATTGCCGATCGCGACCACACGCTGTTCGCGGGTGATGATTTTCTCAATACCTTTGTGGATGCGCATCGCTCGGTACGCGTTGTGCTGCTACGCGGCGATAAGGGCGAACACGCGCTGGAGGCGGCGATTTCACGCCCGGCGGACAATTTCATCCCGAACCCGACGCCCGCCGACGAAGTGGCGTTCTTCCAGCTCTCCGGCGGCAGCACCGGCACGCCGAAGCTGATCCCGCGTACGCACAACGACTACGACTACAGCATCCGTCGCAGCAACGAAATCTGCGGTATCACTGCGCGCACCCGCTATCTGAACGCGCTTCCCGCGGCGCATAACTACGCCATGAGCTCGCCGGGTTCGTTAGGCGTTTTCACGGCGGGCGGCTGCGTGGTGCTGGCGAACGATCCGAGCGCCACGCTCTGCTTCCCGCTGATTGAGCAGCATCAGATAAACGTCACCTCGCTGGTGCCGCCCGCGGTCAGCCTGTGGTTGCAGGCGATTGCCGACGGCGCGGGGAACGCCCAGCTGAAATCCCTCGAGCTGCTCCAGGTGGGCGGCGCGCGCCTCTCCGCCACGCTTGCGGCGCGTATTCCGGCGGAAATTGGCTGCCAGCTTCAGCAGGTGTTTGGCATGGCGGAAGGGCTGGTGAACTACACCGCCCTCGACGATGCGCCGGAGCGCATCATCAATACCCAGGGCCGCCCGATGTGCCCGGACGATGAAGTGTGGGTGGCGGATGAGGACGGCAACCCGCTGCCGCGCGGGGAAGTCGGGCGTCTGATGACGCGCGGCCCGTATACCTTCCGCGGCTATTTCAACAGCCCGGAACACAACGCCAGCGCCTTTGATGCCAACGGTTTCTACTGCTCGGGCGATCTGATCGCCATCGACGAGCAGGGTTACATCACCGTGCAGGGGCGCGAGAAAGATCAGATCAACCGCGGTGGCGAGAAGATCGCCGCCGAAGAGATCGAAAACCTGCTGCTGCGCCACGACGCGGTGATCCACGCCGCGCTGGTGAGCATGGAGGACAGCCTGCTGGGCGAAAAAAGCTGCGCGTACCTGGTGGTGAAACAGCCCCTGCGCGCGGTGGAGGTGCGCCGCTTCCTGCGCGAGCAGGGCGTTGCCGAATTTAAGCTGCCGGACCGCGTGGAGAGCGTGGATGCGCTTCCGCTCACGCCGGTCGGCAAAGTTGATAAGAAACAGTTGCGCCTGTGGCTTGCTGAACGCGCCCGGGGCTGAGGAACAGAGAATGGCCATTCCAAAATTAACCGCATACGCGCTGCCAACCGCCGCCGAACTGCCGACCAGTAAAGTGAACTGGGCGTTTGAACCGGAGCGCGCCGCGCTGCTGATCCACGATATGCAGGAGTACTTCCTGAACTTCTGGGGCGAAAATAGCGACATGATGCAGCAGGTAGTGGCGAACATCGCTAAACTGCGCGCGTACTGCAAAGAGCACAATATTCCGGTGTACTACACCGCGCAGCCGAAAGATCAGAGCGATGAAGACCGTGCCCTGCTGAACGACATGTGGGGGCCGGGCCTGACCCGTTCGCCGGAGCAGCAGCGCATCGTCGCTGAGCTGACCCCGGATGAAGCGGACACCGTGCTGGTGAAGTGGCGCTACAGCGCGTTTCACCGCTCGCCGCTGGAGCAGATGCTGAAAGAGACCGGGCGCAACCAGCTTTTGATCACCGGCGTATACGCCCACATCGGCTGCATGACCACCGCCACCGACGCCTTTATGCGCGACATCAAGCCGTTCTTTATTGCCGACGCGCTGGCGGACTTCACCCGCGACGAGCACCTGATGTCGCTGAAATACGTGGCCGGGCGTTCGGGCCGCGTGGTGATGACCGACGATCTGCTGCCGTCCGTTCCGGCAACGAAAGCCGCGCTGCGCGCGCTGATCCTGCCGCTGCTGGACGAGTCCGACGAGCCGATGGATGACGAAAACCTGATCGACTACGGTCTGGATTCAGTACGGATGATGGCGCTCGCCGCCCGCTGGCGCAAAGTGCACGGCGACATTGATTTCGTGATGCTGGCAAAAAATCCGACCCTCGATGCCTGGTGGGCGCTGCTCTCCCGCGAGGTGAAGTGATGGCTTTTGATTTTACCGGTAAAACCGTCTGGGTGACGGGCGCGGGTAAGGGCATTGGCTATGCGACCGCGCTGGCATTTGTGGAGGCCGGGGCGCAGGTGACCGGGTTCGATCTGGCTTTCCCTCACGGCGAATATCCGTTTGCCACCGAAACGCTGGACGTGGCGGATGCGGCGCAGGCGAGTGACGTCTGCGGGCGTTTGCTCAGCAGCCTTGAGCGGCTCGACGTGCTGGTTAACGCAGCGGGCATTCTGCGTATGGGCGCGACGGATCAGCTTTCGCAGGAGGACTGGCAGCAGACCTTTGCGGTCAACGTCGGCGGCGCGTTCAACCTGTTCCAGCAGACGATGGGCCAGTTCCGTCGTCAGCAGGGTGGGGCGATTGTGACGGTGGCCTCTGACGCGGCGCACACGCCGCGCATCGGCATGAGCGCCTACGGCGCGTCGAAAGCGGCGCTGAAAAGCCTGGCGCTGACCGTCGGGCTGGAACTGGCGGGCAGCGGCGTACGCTGTAACCTGGTGTCGCCGGGTTCAACGGATACCGACATGCAGCGCACCCTGTGGACCAGCGACGATGCGGAACAGCGGCGCATTCGCGGCTTTGGCGAGCAATTCAAGCTCGGCATTCCGCTTGGTAAAATTGCCCGTCCGCAGGAGATTGCTGCGACCGTGCTGTTCCTGGCATCCGATGCCGCCAGCCATATCACCTTGCAGGATATCGTGGTGGACGGCGGCTCCACGCTGGGGGCGTAATGATCTGGAAACGTCATTTAACGCTCGAGGAGCTGAACGCCACCAGCCTGAATACGATGGTGGGGCACCTTGGCATCGTCTATACCCGCCTCGGGGACGATACGCTGGAAGCCGAAATGCCGGTGGATGCGCGTACCCATCAGCCGTTTGGCCTGCTGCACGGCGGCGCCTCGGCGGCGCTGGCGGAAACGCTGGGCTCGATGGCCGGTTTTCTGATGACCCGTGACGGGCAGAACGTGGTGGGTACGGAACTGAATGCCACGCACCACCGCGCAGTCTCACACGGTAAGGTACGCGGCGTGTGTCAGCCGCTGCATCTGGGCCGTTCCAGCCAGAGCTGGGAGATCGTGGTGTTCGACGAGCAGGGACGGCGGTGCTGTACCTGTCGGTTGAGTACGATGGTGTTGGGGTAAGTCATTCAGCTGAAAGTGATCGGCTTAACACTGTGGTGTAAATCTCTGGTTTGACCACGCATTATTGCGTTTCAAAGTTGTTAAATTTTACCCGTTGTTCTAGAAACAAAATGTAACATCTCACTGTTTCACAACAACGGACAACAACTATGAACAACTCAGGGAAATACCTTACGTGGGCGGTGCTCTCCGTGGTGGGAGCCTTTGCCCTGGGCTATATCGCCCTCAACCGGGGGGAGCAGATCAACGCGCTGTGGATCGTCGTCGCCTCCGTCTGCATTTATCTGATCGCATACCGTTTTTATGGCCGCTATATCGCAAAGACGGTGCTGGGCGTAGACGGCACGCGCATGACGCCTGCCGTGCGCCACAACGATGGTCTGGACTACGTGCCGACCGATAAAAAAGTGCTGTTCGGTCACCATTTCGCGGCGATTGCCGGGGCAGGCCCGCTGGTGGGGCCGGTACTGGCCGCGCAGATGGGCTACCTGCCGGGGATGATCTGGATCCTCGCGGGGGTGGTGCTGGCGGGCGCGGTGCAGGACTTCATGGTGCTGTTCGTCTCCACCCGTCGCGACGGTCGTTCGCTGGGTGAGCTGGTGAAAGAAGAGATGGGGGCAACCGCCGGGGTGATTGCGCTGGTGGCGACCTTTATGATCATGGTGATCATCCTCGCGGTGCTGGCGATGATCGTGGTGAAAGCCTTGACCCACAGCCCGTGGGGAACCTACACCGTCGCCTTCACCATACCGCTGGCGCTGTTCATGGGGATCTACATTCGCTACCTGCGTCCGGGGCGCATTGGTGAAGTGTCAGTCATTGGCCTGGTGTTCCTGGTGTTTGCCATTATCTCCGGCGGCTGGGTGGCGGAAAGCCCGACCTGGGCACCGTTCTTCGACTTCACCGGCGTGCAGCTGACCTGGATGCTGGTAGGCTACGGCTTCGTGGCGGCGGTGCTGCCGGTATGGCTGCTGCTGGCCCCGCGTGACTACCTCTCTACCTTCCTGAAAATCGGCACCATCGTCGGGCTGGCGATCGGCATTCTGATTATGCGCCCGACCCTGACCATGCCTGCGCTGACCAAATTTATTGACGGCACCGGCCCGGTCTGGACCGGCAATCTGTTCCCGTTCCTGTTTATCACCATCGCCTGTGGGGCGGTGTCGGGCTTCCACGCGCTGATTGCCTCCGGGACCACGCCGAAGATGCTGGCGAATGAAAATCAGACCTGCCTGATTGGCTACGGCGGCATGCTGATGGAGTCCTTCGTGGCGATTATGGCGCTGGTTTCGGCCTGTATTATTGACCCGGGCGTTTACTTTGCGATGAACAGCCCGATGGCGGTGCTGGCCCCGGCCGGCACCGTTGACGTGGTCGCCTCTGCCGCGCAGGTGGTGAGCGGCTGGGGCTTTGCGATTACCCCTGAAACGTTGACGCATATCGCTAATGAGGTCGGCGAGCAGTCGATTATCTCCCGTGCGGGCGGGGCGCCAACGCTGGCGGTGGGCATGGCCTACATCCTGCACGGCGCGCTGGGCGGGCTGATGGATGTCTCGTTCTGGTATCACTTCGCCATTCTGTTCGAGGCGCTGTTTATCCTGACGGCGGTGGATGCGGGTACGCGTGCGGCGCGCTTTATGTTGCAGGATCTGCTGGGGGTGATCTCCCCGAACCTGAAACGTACCGATTCACTCCCGGCTAACCTGCTGGCGACAGCGCTGTGCGTGCTGGCGTGGGGCTACTTCCTGCATCAGGGCGTGGTCGACCCGCTGGGCGGGATTAACACCCTGTGGCCGCTGTTCGGTATCGCCAACCAGATGCTGGCGGGCATGGCCCTGATGCTCTGCGCGGTAGTGCTGTTCAAGATGAAGCGCCAGCGTTACGCATGGGTGGCGCTGGTGCCAACGGCGTGGCTGCTGATCTGTACCCTGACCGCGGGCTGGCAGAAAGCCTTCAGCCCGGACAACAAGGTGGGCTTCCTGGCGATCGCCAATAAGTTCCAGGCGATGATCGACAGCGGTAAGATCCCGGCACAGTACACCGAATCTCAGCTGTCGCAGCTGGTGTTTAACAACCGTCTGGACGCCGGGCTGACCATCTTCTTTATGGTGGTGGTTGTGGTGCTGGCGTTGTATTCTCTGAAAACCGCGCTGGCGGCGTTGAAAGTCGACAAACCGACGGCGAAAGAGACGCCGTATGAGCCAATGCCTGAGAACCTGGACGAGATTGTCACCCAGGCGAAAGGGGCGCATTAACATTACCAAACCCCCTCACCCCAGCCCTCTCCCCAAAGGGGAGAGGGTGTTAAAGTTCCCTCTCCCCTTTGGGGAGAGGGTCAGGGTGAGGGGAATACAAACGAGAAACTGATTATGTTCGACACCCTTTCCAAAGCAGGTAAATACCTGGGCCAGGCCGCTAAAATGATGATTGGCGTGCCGGATTACGACAACTACGTCGAGCATATGCGCGTCAACCACCCGGACCAGACGCCCATGACCTACGAAGAATTTTTCCGCGACCGTCAGGACGCCCGCTACGGCGGCAAGGGCGGGGCGAAGTGCTGTTAACCCTCTTTTGGTAAATAGAGGCTGATCTGCTCCTGTTTACAGCCGTAAATTGCCGCCAGCTTTTCGCGGGTGCGCTTTTGCGGTCGGGAGTCCAGCGCTTCCAGCTGTGACACGGCGGACTGGCTGATGCCAAGCTTCTCCGCCACCTCCTGCTGGGACATGCCGCGTAAAATGCGCCAGGCGGCCTGTAGGCTGACGTTCTCGTTATGCATGATGTCGCACACTTCACCCGGTAAACCTACGTTATCGTAGATGTCTGATTCGTAAGGGATGTCTTCCCAGTCGTTTTCATCATCGTCATCGTACTCAAGCATGGCTAAACGCATGCGAAAATATTCACCGTAGGGTATGACAACATACTGTTTTTTTCCTTCTTCATCCTTGATGAACTGAATAGTCATATTCCGTATGCTCCTCATGAAGGTAGGTAGTGGTTGTCCGGCGTTTTACTGCCACTACGTAGCAGATATCACCCGGCGGGTCTCCGAAGGTGTAAATGACCCTGTAATCACCTAATCGCAACCTGTAGTGGTTTTCGGGAGAAGATAATTTCTTGATATCCGCGACAGGTGATGTTTTATCGTCCATCTTCTCCAGCCTGAATTTAATGCGGTTCTGATATCGAGGATCGATTTTAGAAAACTGCTTCTCTGCTGTTTTAGACCACACAATCTTCATCCGTACCTCCACTGTACGCCCATACAAAATATAAGGAAATAATAAGACTATTAGATAAATTCCGAATTTCTAATGGGGTACTGTAGAGCGGAGAATAACCGCGAGAAAGCGGCAAAACGCGAATCGTCGAGGCGGCTCGAACAGGCCTCTGCCGGGCGACAGAGGCATACAGTAAATTTGCGATCAGGCGTTCAGACCGCCGTCGACATCCAGACCGGTGCCGGAAATTTGCCCCGCAGCCGGGCTGGCGAGGAAGGTGACTGCCGCTGCGATATCCTCCGGCTGGCCGTAATGGCCCAGGGCAATAAGCTGACGCTGAGAGTCAGCCTGCTCGCCGTCTTCCGGGTTCATATCGCTGTTGGTCGGCCCGGGGTGGACCAGGTTGACGGTAATGCCGCGCGGGCCTAAATCACGGGCCAGACCTCGGGTGAGAGAGTTAAGGGCAGACTTGGTCATCGAGTAGACGGCGATCCCCGGCTGCGCCACGCGGTTCGCCAGACAGCTGCCAATGTTGATGATGCGTCCGCCGTCCGACATATGCACCAGCGCTTCCTGAATGGCGATCACTACGCCGCGGATGTTGACATTGATCAGAGCGTCGATGTCCGCCAGGGTCATGGACTCCAGCGGGCCGCCGCGCGCAATCCCGGCGTTATTGACCAGAATATCCAGCCCGCCGAGGGAGCGCGCCGCCTGCGTGACCGCATCCTGAATCGCCTGCGCGCTGGCGCTGTCGGCCTGAATCGCCTCGCCGTGTCGCCCCAGCGCGTTGATCTCATCGACGACCTGCTGGGCTTTATCGACGGATTTTTCGTAGGTGATAACCACATCGGCACCGGCGCGCGCCAGCGACAGCGCAATCGCTCGACCCAGCCCGCGGCTGGCGCCGGTAACCAGCGCCTTTTTACCTGTTAAATCGATCTGCATGATGACCTCGTTGCAAGAGTGGAGAGAATCATCATTAGGTATAGCCCGTCGGCGCAATTAACGGCTGAAGGATTCCACCTTCGCAAACGCGGCGCGCAGCACCTCAGGCGTTAACGTCACCGGCAGATAGTGAATCGACTCCACCGGGCGCAGGGTGTGGGCAATGACCTTATCCAGCTCGTCGCGGTTGTTTACATCAACGTCCAGCTCGCGAAGCGTGATCGGCAGGTTAAAGCGTTGGTATGCCGCCACCAGCTGCGCCAGCACGTCGTCCTGGCCGAGCAGGGCGCTCTGGACCAGAATGCCGTAGGCCACCTTGGTGCCGTGCAGGTATTTTTCCGTCTGCGGCAGCACGGTTAAGCCGTTGTGCACCGCGTGCGCCGCCGCCACGCGGGTATAGCGCTCACCCAGACCGCCGACCATTCCGCCTCCGGCAATAATCGCATCCACCACGTCCCGGAACGCCTGCGTCTGTTCGCCGCGCTGCTGATCTGCAAGCGCCTCTTCGCTGCGTTCCAGCAGCACGTCGCGGATCGCCAGCGCACCGTTCAGGCCAAGACGCACGGTCAGCGGCAGACTCTCAGGTTGAGGGGCGAGCACCGCCGCTTCGTACCACTTCGCCAGCGTATCGCCGATGCCCGCCAGCAGGTATTCCGCCGGGGCGTTAAGGATGATCTGCGGCTCCACCAGCACCAGAAAGTTGGCGTCGTCAAAAATCTCAAACTGTAGCGCCTGACCGGCATCGTTGTACCACACGGAGAGCGGGGTCCACGCCGCGCAGGTGGCGGCGATAGTGGGAATGCCCACGAACGGCACGCCCAGACGACGCGCCACGGCCTTGACGGTATCCATTACCGCACCGCCGCCCACGCCAATCACCACGCTGGTTTCACTTCCCGACTCGTTTACCAGATGAGTGACGTCACGCTCGCTGCAATGGCCCTTAAACAACAGATGTTTTGCCCCCGTCGCGTTAAAACTCTGCGGCAGATAAGGGCGTGCGCCCTCGATTGCCCGCTCGCCGTAGATCCACGCCGCGCGGGAAAGTTGTTCCGGAGTAAAGAAATTATTCAGGTGTGCAAGGCTTCCCGGATGAGAGAAGTAGTTCGCCGGGCCGGGTACGACGCGGATATCGGTGTTGCTCATGAAGTTGTCCTTTTTTAGCAAGCGCTAACCCGATGTTATGTCTGGACATCCGGATGGCTAATAATATTTCGCTTTATCTTATGCCTTTTCCGTCGTTGTCAGTCAACCGGAGCTGTGAAAAATTCGCTAAATCAGAAGAGTAATGAAGGATTTACGCGGATGGTTTCCAGTCGCCTTGAGATGCGCGGTATCAGCCTGGCCTTTTCCGGCTTTCAGGCGCTGTCGCGCGTGGATTTCACCCTGAACGGCGGGTCGGTGCATGCGCTGACCGGCGCCAACGGCGCGGGGAAATCGACGCTGATGGCGGTGCTGTGCGGGACGCACGACCACTATGAAGGCGAAATCTGCATTAACAACCAGCCGGTAAGCATCCGCGAGCCGCTGGACGCCAAACGGCTGGGCATCCACCTCGTGCAGCAGGAGGTGGACGTGGCGCTGATCCCGGGGTTAAGCATTGCTGAAAACATCATGCTCGACCAGCTGGCGCAGCCAGGGCACCGCTACCGCTGGCGCGACATCCGCCAGCAGGCGCGGCAGGCGCTGGCGCAGCTGGATGTTTCGCTCGACGTTCGCCGCTCCATCGACAGCTGCACGCTTGCCGAAAAGCAGCAGATTTTGCTGGCACGCGCTTTGTCCCACCACTGCCGTTTTTTAATTCTTGACGAGCCCACCGCGCCGCTGGACGCGCACGAGAGCGAGCGTCTGTTTGCGGTGGTAAGACGTCTGCAACAGCAGGGCATCGGCGTGGTGTTTATCTCTCACCGCATTCACGAGCTAAAAGCTATCTGCGACACCCTCACGGTGCTGCGCGACGGCAGGCTGATTGAGTCTGGCCCGATGGCCGATCTCAGCGGTGAAGAGATTGTTGAGAAGATGCTCGGCCACGAGCTGAGCGATATCTATCCGCCCCCGCGCCCGCCGCACGGCGACGAAACGTTGCTGCGGGTTGAAGGGCTGCACGACGACGCGCTGCTGAAAGATATCTCTCTGCACCTGCGCAAGGGCGAAATTCTCGGCATTGCCGGGCTGGCGGGCGCGGGCAAAACCGAACTCTGTAAGGCGCTGTTTGGCGCCAGTAAAAGCCGCGTCGCGAACGGCGAGCTGAACCATCAGGACTGGAAACCGCGCGACCCGGCGGACTCGGTGCTGCGCGGCCTGGCGCTGGTGCCGGAAGAGCGGCGCAAAGAGGGCATTTTTATCGACGAGACGGTGAGCATGAATCTTGCCGTGTGCGCCGATAACAGCTTCTCGCGCTGGAGACTGTTCGGCCATCGTCAGGCGTGGCGCTGGGCGGAGGAGGTGATCGCCCGCGTCGGCGTTCGCGCCCGCGGTCCCGGGCAGGTTTTGCGACGTCTCTCCGGCGGCAACCAGCAGAAGGTCGCCATCGGTAAATGGTTGCGTAATGACGCCAGCGTGCTGATATTCGACGAGCCGACCAAAGGCGTGGACGTGAAGGCCAAAACCGATCTGTTTCAGCTTATCGACGGCCTGGCGCGCGAGGGCAAAGGGGTGATTTACGCCTCCGGCGAGTTCGCCGAGCTGGTGGGGCTCTGCGACCGCATCTGCGTGCTGTGGGACGGGCGCATCGTGGCGGAAATCGCCGGGGCCGAGGCCCGTGAAGAGACACTACTTTATTATTCAACCGGAGGAACGGCGTCGTGAGCAAGGCCCTTTCAGTGACCGCGGCGGCGTCTGGCCGTCAGCAACTTTTTGATTTTCTCTACAAATGGGGCATGTTGCTGACCGTCGTCGCGCTGGTGGCCGTCTTTGGCCTGGCGTCGGACAGCTTCCTCGATCCGAACAACATCATTAACATTCTGCGCTCGATTGCCATCGTGACGGTGATTGCCATCGGCGTGTCGATCTCCCTGACCGTCGGCGGGTTCGATCTCTCGGTGGGATCCACCGCGTCGCTGGCGAACGCGCTGGTGATTTCGCTTTTCGTCTGGCACGGCTTCGGCACCACCGAGTCGATTGTAATCACTCTCGCGCTCTGCACGCTGGTCGGCCTGTTTAACGCCTTTCTGATCGTCATCCTGCGTATTCCGGACATGCTCGCGACCCTTGCCAGCCTGTTTGTCATCCAGGGCGTGGCGATGACCTACAGCTACGGCGGGTCGATTACCGAGAACATGGTGCTGCCGAGCGGCGACATGGCGGAAGGGACCATTCCGGCGGCGTTCAGCCTTCTGGGGCAGGTGCCGACCATTGTGATCGTCATGCTGGTGGTGACGATTCTGGCGCAGCTTGGCCTGTCGCTGACCACCCATGGACGCCGGATGTACGCCATTGGCGGCAACCCGGAAGCCGCGCGCCTCTCTGGCATTCGCACCACGCGCTACAAGGTGGCAGCCTACGTGATTGCCTCCCTGCTGGCGGGCCTGGGCGGGATTTTGCTGGCCTCGCGCATTGGGTCGTCGCAGGTGAATGCGGGTGGCGGTTACCTGATGGATGCGGTGGCGGCGGCGTGGATCGGCTTCTCGCTGGCCGGGTCCGGCAAGCCGAATGCCCTGGGGACCCTGGTGGGGGCGGTGATCCTCGGCGTGCTGTCGAACGGGCTGGTGATGCTCTCCGTGCCGTATTACGCCATGGACATTATAAAAGGGCTGGTGCTCGCGGTAGCGCTGGCGATTACCTACATACAAAAACGCTGACAACACAACGGGATAAAAAATGAAAAAGATTGCACTCTCTTTGGTGGCATTAGGGTTATTCACCGCTCTGCCTGGCTTCGCGGCCACGCCCGCACCGCTCCCGGCGGCCATTGCCAACCATGACGGCCCCATTCGCATTGCGGTGATCCGCAACCTCGGCTCAGACGACAACACCACGCAGTTTGTTGCCGGGGCCATTCAGGAAGGGAAAAAGCTCGGCTTTAAGGTCAGCACCTTTTTGAGCAACGGGGATGACGCTAAATTCCAGGACTTCGTGAACCAGGCCATCAGCCAGAAATATGACGGGATCATCCTGTCGCAGGGCCGCGATCCGTACTCCACCGCGCTGGTGAAGAAGGCGGTGGATGCCGGGATCAAGGTCGCCGTATTTGATACCGCCGTCAACGGTGAGATCCCGGGCGTGACCGTTACCCAACAGGACGATGCCTCTCTGACTAACCTCTCCTTCGGCCAGCTGGCGAAAGATTTCAACGGCAAGGCCAACATCGTCAAGCTGTGGGTAGCGGGCTTCCCGCCGATGGAGCGTCGTCAGGCAGCGTATAAAGAGTTGCAAAAGCAGTACCCGGAGATTAAAGAGCTGGAGTCCATCGGCGCGGTCTCCTCTGACGTGCAGGGCGACACCGCCAACAAGGTGGGCGCGATCCTGGCGAAATACCCGAAAGGCAAAATCGACGCCATCTGGGGGACCTGGGATGCCTTCAGCCAGGGCGCGTATAAGGCGCTGAAAGAGAACGGCCGCACCGAGATCAAACTCTACAGCATCGACATCTCCAACCAGGATTTACAGCTGATGCGCGAGCCGGGTAGCCCGTGGAAGGTGAGCGTGGCGGTAGATCCGAAGCTGATTGGCGCGACCAACGTACGCCTGATCGCCAACAAGATTGCCGGTGAAGCCACGCCTGCCACCTACGACTTCAAAGCCGCTGCGATCCCGCAGGCGCTGCTGACCGCGCAGCCGGGGGCGGTGAACGTGGCGTCGCTGGGCAAAATCATTCCGGGCTGGGGCCAGACGGAAGATTTTATCGCGCCGTGGTTTGCGACGCTGGAAGCGAAAAATAAATGAGCATGCTTCCTACGCCAGAATACAGCCGCAATATGCGGCTGATTGGCCATAGCGACCAGGGCGGTCGCCCGGACGGCGTGCAGCTGATGGTGCACCGCGGCTTTGCGTATATCGGCCATATGGTGTCGCAGGGCTTTTCGATTGTCGACGTGCGCGATCCAAAAAATCCGAAACCCGCGGGCTATGTCCCCGCGCCGCCGGGCACCTGGAACGTGCACCTCCAGGCGCATGACGACCTGCTGCTGGTGATCAACGCCCGGGATCTGTTTGCCGATGCCCGCTTCGCCGACGAGAAGGTCTACTACACCCGTCAGGTAGGAGAGACCGTCAGCGACGTTCAGGACAGGGGCTGGAGCGCCGGGCTTCGCGTTTTTGATATCTCCACGCCGGACAGGCCGCGCGAAATCGGCTTTCTGTCGCTGAGCGGCATCGGCATTCACCGCATCTGGTACGTCGGTGGCCGCTGGGCGTACGTGTCGGCGCTGATCGACGGTTTTACCGACTACATTTTCCTGACCATTGACCTGGCGGACCCGCGCAAGCCCGAGGTGGCGGGGCGCTGGTGGCTGCCGGGGATGAACCAGGCCGCAGGCGAACAGCCGGACTGGCCGGAAGGGAAACGCTACGCGCTGCACCACGCGATTATTGCGGGGGATACCGCGTACGGCAGCTGGCGCGACGGCGGCCTGACGCTGCTGGACGTGAAGGATCGCACCCAGCCTAAGCTCATTAGCCACCGTAACTGGAGCCCGCCGTTTGGCGGTGGGACGCACACCGCGCTGCCGCTGCCGGACCGCGATCTGCTGGTGGTGCTGGACGAAGCGGTGCTCGATAACCAGGAAGACGGCGAGAAGCTGATCTGGCTGTTTGATATTCGCGAGCCGTCGAACCCGGTGAGTATCTCTACCTTCCCGCATCCGGATGAAATCGACTACGTGGCGAAAGGGGCGCATTTCGGCCCGCACAACCTGCACGAGAACCGGCCGGGGAGCTTTGTCAGCTCCACGCTGATCTTTGCGACGTATCAGAACGCGGGCGTGCGCGCGTATGACATTTCCAATCCGTATCGCCCGGTGGAAACGGGAGCGCTGGTGCCCGCGGCGCCGGAGAGGATGATGGATACGCGGCCGAATCGCCCGCAGGTGATCCAGTCGTGCGACGTGTTTGTGGATGCGCAGGGGATTATTTACAGCACGGATTATAACGGCGGGCTGTCGGTGATTGAGTATCTGGGGTGAGTGCGGTTTGATGCCCTCACCCCGGCCCTCTCCCACGGGGAGAGGGAGAAAATCAACTGTACTGCCGCACCCGCGCCACCAGCTCTTCCGCGCTGTCGATGCGGTCGGCAATCACAATCAGCGCTTTACCGAGGGATATCGCGTGGCGCAGGCATTCGTGACGCATCGCTTCATCCTGAATGGTGTCGATATCCGCCACATGGGAAAGCCCGACGCTGCGGCGAATCAGCTCGGTGCCGCAGAATCCGATGGCATCGTGCCAGACCTTTTTCAGGAATGCGGAGGCATAGCCCGGTGCGCTGAGTGCGGCGTCGCGGGCTTTCTCGTTTGCCAGCACCTGGAAGCGCTCCGCAAAGGTGTTCCACAGTTCCTGAATATCGGTCAGGCGCTGCTCGCGCGCGGCGGCGGCATCGCGAATGCCCAGATGCCCCGGCAGGCCGCAGAAGTTGAGCAGCAGGTTGCCGATGGCGGTGCCAACGTCAAAGCCCATCGGCCCGAAATAGCCGAACTCAGCGTCGATGGCCTTCAGGCTGCCGTCGGCCACAAAAATCGAGCCGCTGTGAATGTCTCCGTGCAGCAGGGCTTCGGCGTGCGCGAAAAAGCGGTGCTTGAGGGAGGCCACGGCGATTTTAAGCTGGGCGTCGTCGCGCAGGGCGGCAACATCGTTTTCCAGCTCGGCCGGGTAGCTGTTGCGCGCGTGGATCTGGTACGGATCGTTGAAGAACAGATCTTCGGTGATCTCGCACATCTCCGGGTTGATGAATTTTGCCACCTGCGCTTTTTTCTCGTGCGGATGCAGATAAAAATCGCTGGTGTGGAAAAGGGTGTGAGCCAGAAATTCCCCCAGCTGACGCGCTGCCTGTGGGTAATAATTATTTCTGATCAGCTCGCCGCGCCAGATGCGATGGCTGGAGAGATCTTCCATCACCATCACCGCCAGTTCCGGATCAAAGTGGTGGATTTTCACGGTGTGCTGAGGGCTGTGCTGGTAATGCTCGACCAGGGTTTGCGCTTCAAGACGGGCACGATCCAGCGTCAGCGGCCAGGATTCGCCGACGCAGCGTACGTAGGGCAGCGCCTGCTTAACGACGATGCGGCTGACGCCCGCGCTGTCGAAAATTTTAAAAACCAGATTGAGGTTGCCGTCGCCCACTTCCTGCGCCTCTACCAGCGATGACGGATCGTCAAGTCCGCCAAACTGCCTGGCATACTCCACGGCGTCCTGAGCGGTAAAGGTACGGTATTGCGACATGGCCTGCTCCTCAGTTTTGCTAATTAAGACATGTAGACGTCTATACATCTGGATTTCATCCTGACACAATGTGCTACAACAACGCAACAGGGAATTAACGACATGCAGACATTACAGACGACCAGCCTGCGGGTGGCGAATAATCAGCTCTTTATTCTCGACCAACAGGCGCTTCCGCAGGAGAAACGCTGGGTGGATGCCTCGACGGTCGAGGCGCTGGTCGGGCATATCCACGCTTTGCGCGTACGTGGCGCGCCGTTGATTGGTCTCTCTGCAAGCCTGCTGCTGGCGCTGTTAGCGGAAAGCGGCAAAAGCCGCGACGAGCTGGCGGTGGCGATGGAAACCCTGCGCGCATCCCGCCCGACGGCGGTAAACCTGATGAACAACCTCGACCGCATGAAGCTTGCGCTGTGGGAAGAGGATTTCGTTCCGGCGCTGGTGGCTGAGGCGCTGCGCCTGATTGACGAAGACAAACGGCTCTGCGACGCGATTGCAAAAGCGGGCAGCGCGCTGGTGAAGCCCGGCAGCCGTCTGCTGACCCACTGCAACACCGGCGGGCTGGCGACGGCGGGCGTCGGTACCGCGCTGGGGGTGATTGCTCGCGCGCATAAGGAAGGCAAGGTAAGCAACGTCTGGGTGGATGAAACCCGTCCGCTATTGCAGGGCGGCAGGCTGACCGCGTGGGAACTCGGCGAGCTGGGCGTGCCGTATCAGCTAATTACCGACTCCATGGCCGCCAGCCTGATGGCAAAAGGGCAGGTGGACGCCGTGTGGGTGGGGGCAGACCGCATTGCGGCCAACGGCGACGTGGCGAACAAAATCGGCACCTACTCTCTGGCGGTGCTGGCGAAATTCCACGGCATTCCGTTCTATGTCGCCGCGCCGCAAACGACCCTCGACCCGGACTGCCCGAACGGCGACGCGATCCCGATTGAGCAGCGCGCCGCCAGCGAGGTGACGGGCGTGGCGGGAAGCTTTGGCGCGGTGCAGTGGGCGCCGGAAAACGCGCAGGTCTATAACCCGGCGTTTGACGTCACCCCCGCCTCGCTGATTAGCGGCTGGGTGCTGGATACGGGCGTAGTCACTCCGGACGAGGTGGCGGAAGGGAAATTTGCCTGAGTCCGGCTATCCTTTAAGGGGCTCCCTTAAGAGGACAACATCGTGACGCTCGATCCTGAAACAGACTTAAAACTGGAGCGCGTGGTGGACGCACCGCGCGATCTGCTGTGGCTCTGCTGGACTACGCCAGAGCACATCAAAAACTTCTTCATTCCTGCTCCCCATAAGGTGACCGAATGCGACCTCGACCTGCGCGTGGGCGGGCGGTTCAATACCGTGTTTGAGGTGGACGGGCAGCGGATGGATAACCGGGGCGTATTCCTTGAAATCGATCCGGGGAAAAAGCTGGTCTTTACCGACGGCTATACCGAAGGCTGGAAACCGGCCGAGAAGCCGTTTATGACGGCAATTTTGCTCCTGGAAGACGCCGGGGAGGGCAAAACCCGCTATACGGCGATAGCGCGCCACCCCACGAAGGAAATCCGCGAGCAGCATGAACAGATGGGATTTCACGAAGGGTGGGGGATTGTGCTGGATCAGCTGGTGGGGTATGTGAAAGGGCTTAACGCTTAGTGCGCGCTGGTGCCCTCACCCCGACCCTCTCCCACAGGGAGAGGGAGAAAAGATCAGGCCAGGCGCGGATACGCATCCGCAATCGCATCCCCGGTAAACTGGGCCACCCATCCCTCCGGATTGTCGAAAATACGAATCGCCGTAAAGTTCGGCTCTGAGCCCATATCAAACCAGTGCGGCGTGCCTGCGGGCACGGAAATCAGGTCGTTTTTCTCGCACAGCACCTGATACACCTCATCGCCGATGTGCAGGCAGAATAATCCCGCCCCTTCCACGAAAAAACGTACTTCGTCTTCGCCGTGGGTGTGTTCGTTCAGGAACTTCGCGCGCAGCGCCTCTTTCTGCGGATTGTCGGCGCGCAGGCTGATCACATCCCAGCTCTGGTAACCTTTCTCTGCCACCAGCTTGTCGATCGCATGCTGATACGCCGCGATCACGGCTTCAGGCGCGGGATCGTGCCCTAAATCGCGATCCGCAGCCCAGCGTTCAAACCGCACGCCTTTTGCGTTGAGCTGTTGGGCAATCTCGGCGGCGTCGGTGCTGTGCCACTGGTGCTGACTGGCGTCTTTATCGGAATAAATGGTCAATGCGCTCATGAAGGGATCTGCTCCGGATTAATCTCGTCAAACTGGTGGATCTGATGGTGATGGCTTGCGCCGTCATCTTCACCGCGAATCAGTTGCAGGGTGCGAAAACCCGCCTGTTCAGCTGCGTCCAGCTCCTGATGAATATCTGACAGAAACAGGATCTGCGACGGGGCGATGCCCGTTTGCGCCGCAATGTTTTGATAAGACTGCACCTCGCGCTTGGCGCCAATGTGGGTATCAAAATAGCCGCTGAACAGATGAGTAATATCACCTTCGTCGCTGTAGCCAAATAACAGTTTCTGCGCGGCGACGGAGCCAGAGGAATAAACATAGAGATCAATCCCTTGCGCCTTCCATTTTTCCAGCGCGGGCAGTACGTCAGGATAGAGGTGTCCGGTAAAGTCGCCGTTGACGTAACCGTCCTGCCAGATGATGCCTTGCAGGGCTTTGAGCGCCGTCGATTTGCGGTCTTCATCCATAAAGGTAAACAGCACGTTGATGAGATCGCTGACGCTGGCATGCGGAGCGCTGATTTCATCGCGCAGGTTGTCCAGAATCGATTTGACCGGCTCGGCGTACTGCTGCGCGGTCACGAAGGCCGCCAGCCGCTCACGCGCGTAGGGGAACAAAACATCATGGACAAAACGGATATCGCTGGTGGTCCCTTCAATATCCGTCACAATCGCGCGAATCATACTCTCTCCCATTGTCGTAAACGCATTTCGCATTCAAATAAGAATTCTAAACCTTCCAGATGACGGCGGGCTTCGGCCACGTCGCGTCCCCAGCAGGTTAAGCCATGGCCGCGCAGAAGAAAACCATAATTAAGCGGGCGTTCCTGCGCGTAATGGGCGATGCGCGAGGCGAGGGCGTCGATGTCCTGGTCGTTATCAAACACCGGGATGGCCACCGTATCCCGATGCGTGGTCTGCCCGGTAAGGGATTTTTGCATCTCGAAACCGGTGATCTTCAGCTCGGCCTCGTTCACCAGCCGCGACAGCACCGTGGCATTGACGGTGTGAACGTGCAGGACGGCGTTAGCTTCGGGGAACAGGCGATAGATGAGGGTATGCAGCCCGGTCTCTGCCGACGGTTTACGGCCAGACGGCGCACGGTTGGTGGCGATTTCAACCTGTAGAAAATCGGCGGTGGTCAGGCTACCTTTATCTTTTCCGGATTCGCTCAGCCAGCACAGGTGTTCATCCTGACGCACGGACATATTGCCGCCGGTAGCGGGCGCCCAGCCTTTAGCGCCAATCCAGCGGCAGGCCTCGACCAGGTGTGTGAGTTGCAGGTTGTCTGTCATTTCCTTTTACCCTCTCGGCCAGGAATATTTATATCGTTTAGACGTCTAAGCGTCTTGATTGCCAAAGACTAACATCGTGTTATAGTGTCAGCAACATAAGTATTACAGGCAGGCACACTACAATGAGCAATAACCCGTTGATCCCGCAGAGTAAACTTCCCAATCTCGGCACGACGATTTTTACGCAGATGAGCGCCCTGGCGCAGCAGCACAACGCCATTAACCTCTCACAAGGTTTCCCGGATTTTGATGGGCCGAAATATTTGCAGGAGCGTCTGGCGTACCACGTTGCGCAGGGAGCCAACCAGTATGCGCCGATGACCGGCGTGCAGACGTTGCGTGAAGCCATTGCGGATAAAACGGCGGAGTTATACGGCCATAAGCCTGACGCGAACAGCGATATCACGGTGACGGCAGGGGCGACCGAAGCGCTGTATGCGGCGATAACCGCCCTGGTGCGTACGGGTGATGAGGTGATTTGTTTTGACCCGAGCTACGATAGCTACGCCCCGGCGATTGAACTGGCCGGCGGCGTGGTGAAGCGCGTGGCGCTCCAGCCACCGCATTTTCGCCCTGACTGGCAGGCATTTGCTGCGCTGCTGAGTGACAAAACCCGTCTGGTGATCCTGAATACTCCGCATAATCCGTCGGCGACGGTGTGGCAAAAAGCCGATTTTGCTGCGCTGTGGCAGGCCATCGCCGAACGTGAAATATATGTTCTGAGCGACGAGGTGTATGAGCATATCTGCTTCGCCGAAGAGGGGCATGCCAGCGTGCTGGCGCATCCGCAACTTCGCGAGCGTGCAATCGCGGTATCGTCATTTGGGAAAACCTACCATATGACCGGCTGGAAGGTAGGGTACTGCGTGGCCCCGGCGGCCATTAGCGCTGAGCTGCGCAAAGTGCATCAGTACCTGACGTTTGCCGTGAACACACCGGCTCAGCTGGCGCTGGCGGATATGCTGCGTGCGGAACCCGGGCATTACCGCGAGCTGCCGCACTTCTATCGTGAACGTCGGGATCTGTTTGTGGCGGCGCTGAGCAAAAGCCGCCTGGAAATTTTGCCGTCTGAAGGAACCTATTTCCTGCTGGCCGACTACAGCGCGATTTCCGATCTGGACGACGTGAGTTTCTGCCAGTTGTTGACGAAAGAGGTGGGAGTGGCGGCCATTCCGCTGTCGGTGTTCTGCGCCGATCCCTTCCCGCATAAGCTGATTCGTCTTTGCTTTGCGAAGCAGGAATCGACGCTGCTCGCTGCGGCAGAGCGTCTGGCGACGCTCTGACTATTTCACCGTCCAGGCTTCTGAAAAACGACGGTCTGCGAAGAGTTCGAGCAGACCGTTGATCTGCTTCAGACGCAGCACTTCATCGCTGTCCATACCCAACACCTGGCCAATTTTCTGCTCACTCCAGCCCATAAGCACCAGTTCTCGCACGATTTCTGACATGGCGTTGATCTGGTGGCGTCCACGCGCGCGGTTGTGACGAATAGTTGCCGCCATGCGATCGAACTTTTCCTGGCGCGCTTTACGCAGGCAGGTAACAGGGAGGTAACCTTTAAGCTGGCGCTTCAGGATCGCCCGGTTACTGCCGATATCATGACGGTGAAAACCATCGACAATTTCGTAGTGCTGTGGCGCATTTTCCGTCACAACGATAGGTTGTGTGAATCCATCCAGCTCCAGTGACTTGCTGAGCAGCCGCTTTTCCGGCGGCGCGACGTTATTTGGGTTGTAATCGTTAGCGGTGATGTTTGTCTTTTTTATCCACAATACGCAATCGACGGGCTGATCGCGAAAAGGGCTGATTTCATGTAATGCCTGACGAAACGCATTAATAGCGGCTATTCGCTCTTCTTCTGAAAGTGCCTGAAGGTACGTTTCCATTTCGGTGATTATTCGTTGTTGCATAAAATCCCCCATTCCTTGCGTTTTGCTTTCACTCTGTCGCTGTAGCGCTGATAGTGTTTAGGCTTATTTGGGCTAAACGAAAGTGCCCGGCACCAATAGTCATTGTTGAGTAAAACCTTACAAATGCGTCGCCAGGAAGGGATATCTTTTGCACCAATGTCACCCTCCTGCGTGTCGGGAATATCGTTCATGCCTCGCTTTTGATACCAGTGGAGATAAACCGCGATTTTGTTGCGGTAATGTTCCGCCGTATTTTGCGGCATGCTGTCGAGTAACAGCATGGCGTATTCGCGCCAGCCGAGATGGTCTGGTTTCAGGATCTTCCGGTGGCCATAAAAATGGTTATCGTGCCCGGCATAAATACCTCCGCTTCGCACGCCGCAGGCGCGTTCACACATCGCCGCCCAGCGTTCGGGTTCAATGACATGATAGAGCCACAAGCCCTGACGCTGTTCCGGGCCAAACGGTTCGCAGATGCGCATATAACGCGGCGGCACCCCCGCCTTGTACATCAGGTCGTATAACGGGTTATAGCAACATTTTGATTTCGCGAACCACGTCCAGATGTCGGCGGTTTTCCAGTCGTACAATGGGTAGATATACCAGGCGTGCCCACCCGGGGCGACGGTCGTCCAGGGTTTATCGTCAGAAAAGCGCTGCTTACGCGCCGACGCGATAGCCAGAAAGCGGTTGTAAGATTCATCGGCGCGGATCCCCACCATGACGGCGGCAGGACGTTTTTGTGCATACCATTCGGCAAACTCGCGCACGAAGGCTTCAAACGTCATTCCCTGCTGATAAAAATCGAAATAGTGGTAATCGGTAATGGCGTCTTCCGGTGGCTGGCGAACCCAGTTTGTCCCGGGTTCCCAGCACTGCCATTCAGGTTGAAACTGTGACAGGGCGTTCTGGGTCGTGAGCGGAAGCGCTACCCACCAGAACTGATGGATAACATCCCGATACAGCGTTCTCATCGTGTCAACATGCTGAATGGTTGAGGAGAATTGCGCTTCCCAGTCCAGAAAGATGACATCTATTTTTCGCTTTAATTGCCGTGCTTTCTGGGCAACGAGATGCAGCATCACGGTAGAATCTTTTCCACCGGAAAAGGAAACGCAGACCCTGGAGAAATTGTTAAGCGTCCAGTCTATGCGTTCCGCAGAAGCGTCTAAAACATTTTCCTGTAAAGGGATTTTATAGATCGACATGATTAATCGCGTCCTGCGTGTTAAATGTCTGGAAAAAAACAAAACGATGTTATGGAATTATTTGTCCTTAATTTCACGGGGGCATTTTCTTCGGGTTGCCTTATTTGCATTCACCATGCAAATGTATTTTACGCAGACGGCGGAGAAACGCAGAGCTTATGCATTTTTTCAATGAATGTTGAAAAAACAGTGCTATTCAGTGATGAACGGCTGTAGAGCATATAGATCTTTAATTCAGGCAGCTCAAACGGTGGCTCAAGTCTTTTTAATTTCAACGGTTCTTTATATGTTTCATAGATCGACACGGGGATGAAGCCTAACAGATCAGATGAACAGACCATGGAGATGAGAGAGCTAAGGGAGTCCGTACGAAAAGCAATATTTCTTTCCGGAAACGCGTCATTTGCGCGACTCTGAAACTCTTTTACACCCGGATGAGCACTCTGGTAAAAAGTGAATTTCTCCTGGTATAGCACTTCCAGCGTGACTGCGTCAGCGAGCCTTGGGTGGTCTGCTCTACAGATTAAGGCTATCGGCACCGTGGTGAAGTGGGTGCAGACCACAGAGCGATTGTGGATAGGTGCGATAGAGAAGATGAGATCGGCCTTACGATAGGCCAACAAATCTTCCGCTGATTCGGAGGAAATGAGCATGTCTCTTTGCTCTATCTCATAATTCTCTTCAGATATTAAAAGCTTCAACGGTTCGAGCATCGAACCAGGAGACACCATTTGAGAGCAATAGATAACGAACTTTTTTTTGATGTCCGAGTGATGCATCATGTTGATCTGAAGTGGTTTACTGAATTTGGCCACCTGAACAGAGGTGATATGCTCACCTCAGAACAACACAGGTGTCATAATGAAAAAAAGAAATTTCAGCGCAGAGTTTAAAC
>NZ_JBMKHN010000014.1:0-126287 GCF_049238425.1 Enterobacter cloacae complex sp. IR5401
TGAACCTCTTGTTGAAGCTGCATTCCGACCGTCATTTTGTAAGCTGCCTGGAAGTGAGTTTTGAGAGCATGCATATTTTTCGCCTGCTTCATGTCCTCACATAGTGACTGGATGGTGTTGATAAGCTCCTGTTTTGCGTTTTCTTCCGACTGGATGATTTCGCTTTCAGGGGTGTAGGGCATAACTGGCTCGGTGTATATGCCTTCGCTCTCGTTGAGCACATCGACGGCATTATCCAGACGGTCAGCACGCGGCCAGTATTTATATGCTCTTTTGACGATCGTCTTCCTGGCCATCTCAGACCAGAAGTTGACCCATGGGCCTTTTGGTGATGTTCCCGCTTTGCTCACTTTCCTGATTTCTTCTATCTCAGCGAGACTCATCTCTTCAGTCAGGTAGTCGCCATCAGCGGTTTTAACTGTGCAGTAGCCACCGATAACGGCGCCGCGAGCATCAGGTGTAGCAAATGGGTTGTATTTATGAGCTGGCGCCTTATCGAGACCCAGTGTCTCATAGTCGTCGCTAGCATGGACTAGCTTGCACTGACCCCACTTGATGACGCCAGCCGACTGGGCGATGTGCAGAAGGCCCATATAGCTGATATCGAGGCAGACCATACCGTCGCGCGGAACCAGATAAGCCAGTTTGCTGGCAGGGTTCAGGCTAATGCCGACAGCTGCAACGTTGATAATCGCGTTCTGGGCGCTGGTGGGGTTGGCAATCGCCGTTTCTGCCAGTTTTTGATTACGCTGGAATAACTGGATAGCGAACTGACATTCCTTTGCCCATGTCAGAGACTGGTCAGTTAAGGCGCCGACAAACAGCGGCTCCTGTTCCTTAACGAACTGAATCAGATCGAAGCTCATAATCACTCCTTAGAACGGGCAGCCGGTACGGTGTTCCCAGTCGTATTCCGCCTGGGCGTAAGCAACTGCCGAAATGAAATCGTTGTAGGCCTCGCCGGCTCTATCGCTGCGAAGTCCTTCGTATGGGCTGGAGTCAATCGGAACCGTGAAGTGGAAGAGGCCGGACGGCTCTTTTGGCATCATGTCGATGATTTTCTGCGCCCGGTCGTCGATCCACTTCTCTTTCTCGTCGGTGAGCTGCTGCTCCACCCAGCGCCGATCTTCGATTCGGTCGTAAGTGAGGTATGCGTTCATAAATTCTCCGGTTTTCTTTCTTCATGAACGGCATGCTTGCCGTGCATGCGCTCTCTTGCTGCAACGACAACGGCCCTGGCCTCATTAAGGTCGGTGAAATTGCCAAGGTGGTATTTTTTGCCGTCGATAGAGCAGCGCGCGTGCCAGCGTTTATCTTTCTTATTCCAATAAACGCCTTTGACGCCGCTTGTGTTGTTTTTTGGAGAGAGCTTATTTAGCTGATTAATGCAGTGAGGAACGTCCCTGAGGTTGCATAACCTGTTGTCAGTTCTTATGCCGTTTATGTGGTCTATTTCATGCTCAGGCCACGAACCATACGAATAAAGCCATGCCAGTCGATGGCATAAATATCTTTCGTGGTCGATAGATACTCGAAGATAACCCATAGGGTTTAACGACCCAGCGATAGAACCGGTAACCATGCCGCCGGCAGTTTTTAGCCTGGTGAATATCCCAGTCTCTGCGTCGTAGTGAAATAACTCCTTTAACCTCTGAATTGAAAGCATGGCAATGCCTCCCGGTTAGTCCAGGCCGATCGGTTGAATAGGGTGGTTGGTATCAGTGAACCATCGGCTCGCCGCGTTCATTCAGCAGCACAACAACGGAGTCACTTTTGATGATGGTTTTTTCGAAGATGTTGAAGGCGTACAGGCCTTTCTCAACGTTCGCAGAGGCGCGATAGGTTCTGCCGTGGTGTTGCAGCATTGTGCCCGGTAAAACCTCGCCACGTGGCACTGATGCGGTGCCGTAGTGCATTCCAATCATACATTCACCTCAACCTGTTTCAGGAGGCCAGCAACATGCATCTGCCAGCGGTTCAGTGTCAGCTTGTCGCGCGGTGCCGATACCGATGTCAGTTGCCACTCGTTATCGTTGAGCTTTTTGGCGGTGTACTGCTTTCCGTTGTGGGTGACTTTCATGATGCCTCCCGCTTTTCTTTGATGTCGGCGCGGAGGTGAATCTCTTTCCCATCAGCTGTCGGGAATATCAGGATGTCATCACGAACCGCGAGAAGATGGGCCACTGCAAATAGCGCCTCGTCTGTGACATCAAATTTCTCACCGGTGAACTCGCGAACGCCGGGCGCCAATTTGCTTGGTTTTGACCGACCCGCAAAAATCCGCTTAGTCAGGCCTGAAAAACCTACTGTGATTGGGTTGCTCATAAATCCTCTTGGCCTTATCGCGGCTAACGGAACGGTTAATACAAGACTTCTGCGCTAATGGGCGGTGGATGGCCGCCGGTTGTCATAAATGGGCAGACTCGAAAATCTGCCTATGTATGGCCGATAAAAAACCCGCCGTAGCGGGTTATTCTTCTTCCTGCGTCTCTAACTCAGCCAAAAACTCTTCATTCGTTGGCAGAGAATCGAGTGAATAGGTTTTCCGATGACGGACAGGGTTGTAGTCCTTGTTCGCGTCATCACACTTCAAGCCGTAGAAGCGCTCATTTTCAGCTAAAGGGGCATGGTTAAAGCCTTCGAATATCTCAAAGGTGTTTTTGTCGAAATCCACTACGTATGCCCACTCGCAAAATAGTGAGTCAGCTGCAAACTCCGTATATACACGAACCGGCAGAGGCTCGCTGGCATCCTGAATAAGTGAAAGAATTTCACCGCCAGTATCGCGAGATAGTGAAGGGTGGTTTTTGCTGAATTGCTTAGCAATCGTGTGATCCACATATCCACCACTGCTTTCTATGTCATGCCCAACCTCAAGCCACCACGCTTTAATCTGTTCTTCGGTAGGCTGAAATGTCTGCGAAAGTTTGGGAAGAAACACATCTCGGTTAAGTTCTTCACGCAAAAAAGTGAGAATGTCGATCCCTTGCCCTGATGGATAACCATCCCATTGACCGTACTGAGCGACCTTATAGTCACCGTCTTTAAAAACGCATGTTAGATGTCGTGTACCCATACCTCTACCCTCTGTCGTTACCCGCTGATGCGGGAGAAATGCTAAAGATGCCCAAACTCTTTCATGAGCATCTCTTCGTTATGTTTAATCTTTCGAATGGCGTATTCGCCATGATGGAAAACGGCCGCCTCGTTAAAAGCACGCACCGCATCAATTTTTGTTTGGAAAGTACCGAGGGCTATTTGCTTCCTGTTAACCTTGATCTGCGCTCTCCAGCACCCATGACGCTTATCAATGCTGATCCCGATGTAACCGCTGGTGTTTGTTGATTTAATGGATACATTACGGCAGTTTTCCTCACGCTTAGCCTCTCTGAGGTTAACTAGGCGGTTGTCAGCTTTATCGCCGTTGATGTGGTCGATAAAACCTTCAGGCCAGTGTCCATGCACATAAAGCCATGCGAGCCTGTGAGCAAAGTATTGCTTTTGGTCGATCAGGATCTTGATGTACCCGTAACTGGTTAGCGTCCCCGCATAAGGAGATTTATTGCGAGCGCCTTTGTTAAAGTTCCATTTGAAATGACCACTTTCAGGATCGTAAGTTAGGATTTTGCGGAGATACTCTTGGTTTAACTCAGGCCGCATAATTACCTCTCTGTTTGTTTACCGTCAGCCCCTCGCAGAGAGCTGCTGGTAAAGATTCCCCGATGTTCGGGAACTGAGCAGCAAACCATTCCGGTGCGGAGTCCTCTTCGTGTGCTATACCCGCCACGCGTTACACACCTGCCTCAATCCCATTGGGCGCCATTTCAATTTGCCAGGAGCGCTCCGGGTGATTTGCTGCTTGACTGAATTCTTAATGAGCAGGCGACTTGCTGTCCGCCGCTGGCTAACTTCGCTCAGCTGTCGATGTTTCGTTTCGATGGATTAAAGATACAGATAAAACTGTATTATCGTCAACAGACAAAACTGTATTTAATGGCGTGCGAAACATATGTTTCTGTATTTGTGAGGAATTTATTTTGTAAGGGCGAAAAAAAACCGGCATTAGCCGGTTTAGTTCGATATGCGGGAGGGGGATTTAGCGTTTGCGGCGGTAAATTCTGTGCTCAATCATTACACCGATAATGGTTAAATGCTGTTGATCACTGTTAATGACAGGGTAGTCGTCATTGAGTGGGACCAGTTCAAAGTGCTGGCAGCCGAGAGGGTCTATCCATGTCGGGCGGTATTTCTTAAAGGTCGCCTGTGTTCCTCCGTTCTTTGCAACAACAAACTCTCCTGGCGTTGGCTCAACTTCCGGATCGACAATAATAACGTCACCAGCCTTGAAGTCAGGCTCCATTGAGTCTCCTTCGATGCGCAACGCAAAGGTGTGCTCGGACACATCCAGATCAGTGAGTATGTATTCAAGGCTGCCATCGAAAGCCTCGATAGGGTTTTTCTCAGCCAGTGCTCCTGCCTGTACATAGCTTATCAACGGAACTCTCCTGCTGTTGACCTCTGCCATCGGCATAAACGCGCCGCCGTTCATTAGCCAATCAGCATCGCATTTAAGCGCCTTGGCTATTCCAATTATATTACGTGGCTTGAGAGTTTTCCCATCTTCAATGCTCTGCCATGACTGCTGCCGAATGCCGGCCTGCTCAGCAGCTTCCGTCTGGGTTAACCCCAACTCAATTCTTTTTTGTTTAACGCGATTCGCAAGGCTCATAAATCCCTCTCTCTGTATGCCTTGATAGTCACAGTTAAAACTGTAATTGACAAACAGAAATAACTGTCACAGAATACAGATAAAACTGTGGAGGTGATATGGAAACAATTTCTCAACGCCTCAAGCAAAAACGTGAAGAGATGAATCTGTCTCAGGACCAGTTAGCAAAACTGGCTGGCATGAAACAGCAATCACTTCAGGCCATCGAGGCCGGGACTACTAAGCGTCCACGTTATTTGGTTGAGCTGGCTCGGGCTCTCAAATGTGAACCTGAATGGCTTCTTTTTGGCGATGAGCCGAATAAAACAACAGCCGCTTAACGGCGGCCCTAACCACGAAAGGGAAAGCAATGCATTCACTTACGTATCACGAGAATAACGGATTCACTGCGAATCCGATGATTTCGATAAATCAAAGCGTTCCGCGCAATAACAGTAAGCTGACCAGGATCCGCGAAGCTGTTCGCGCCTGGCAGAAGGCAACGCCCGGACAGGCTCAGGTTCACATTTCGCAACTGGTAGCAAAGGAGTGGCTGGCGCGCGGCGGTCGTGGATTGCTGCTGGCCGGTTCTGAGCACAACACCAAGCAGAACTTCTTCCGGATGATTAACGATCCGGGCCCGAAGAACGACAAGGGGTTGATGCTATTGATCCCCGTCATTATCGACGTGATGGCGCGGGATAACGAGAAAGTGGCGAGAGAGTTCGGTCTGGTCGCAAAGACTGAGGCCGAACTGATAGCCGAGGCCATGAAAGAGTGCACTGAAGCGCATCAGGCGAAGTTACTTGGTCAGCCGATACAACGCCTTGAGAAAGAGGTGAGAGAAGCTGCTGAAGCACTGCTGCGCTTCCTGCCAACTGACTCAATCGCTGCGGTGGTGACAAGTCTGGCCGCTATGGCGCCGGGAGTCATGTGATGGGAAGTATCAATAAAGGCGAAAGCCGCGCTGTTGGTAGCAGCAACGGCTTTCAAGACACTGTGTTACGCCAAGTAACGGGAGTAAGTATGTCAAATACCGCAGAAATTCTCAACTTTCCCGCAGTAGTTTCGGGAATACAGGAGCAACGCGTGGCCGATACAGACGATGGTTACACCCGTCTGGCAAACGAGTTGTATGAGGAGCTTATCGGCGCGAACCTGACCAAAAATCAGGCCAAGGTAGCTCATGCTGTTTGCCGCAAAACCTATGGGTTCAACAAGAAGATGGACCGCATAGCAGACTCACAACTTTCTGAGCTGACCAGGCTGCCTCGCCAGAAGGTTAATACCGCCAAAAACGAACTCCTTGCGATGAATGTTTTGGTGTCCGACGGCATGCTGATCGGGCCCAACAAAAACCTGAGCGAGTGGGTGATTCCAGGTACTAAACCTGCGCCAAAATGTCACCACGGTAGTGACTGTCACCATAATAGTGACAATGTCCCTATGGTAGTGACAAAAAGTGTCACCAAAACAGTGACAACCCTGTCACCAAAATGGGGACACACAAAAGACACTATTACAAAAGACAATAAAGACAATATTAATAAACCCCCTAAATCCCCCAAACCGGCTTCGTTCGATCCGGCTGGTGTTGACCTTCCTGAATGGCTTTCAGTTTCAGTCTGGAAGTCATGGGTCGATTATCGTCGTGACCTGAAGAAACCGATCAAGTCTCAGCAGACGGTAACTCAGGCCATCAACCTGCTCGAACGTTGCAAGTGCAGCGGATACCAGCCTGAAGAAATCATCAACCAGAGCATCGCGAATGGCTGGCAGGGTTTGTTTGAGCCAAAGATAGCCAAGCAGACGCCTCGCGCGCAGTCTCGGGTATCTGAGAACTTTGCTGGCAAAGACTATGGCCAGACTGAAATTCCTGCATGGGCGAGGGACTGATCATGACGCTGGATGAAAAAATCAATCAACTTGAGAAACGCATTACTGAGCTGAGCCAGCCGCCAGTTCAGCATGAAGATATCGAGCTAACTATCAGCACCGAGAACTGCGAAACGCATGGCCCCTTTGAATGCAGGACCAGGCATTTCTTAAACTCTGTTGTGAAAATTCCCCCGCGCCCAAGCTGCTGCCCTGAATGCCTCAAAGAGGAGTTAGGCCGCTTGCAGGCGGAAAGAATTAGCATCAACGAAGCAGCCCGAAAAAGAAACATCGAGCGCCTGCTGGATGGACTGAGCATCCCGGCCAGGTTTGAATCCTGTTCACTGGAGAATTATGAACCGGTGAACGAAGAAGCGAAACGCGCCCTGAAGGTCTGTCAGGCATACGCCAGCCGCTGGCCTGAGCGTTTGCAGAAGGGGGGCGGCCTGGTGATGTGTGGCAAGCCTGGAACCGGCAAGAACCACCTCGCATTGGCTATCGCCCGGCATGCAATCACCGAGCACCAAAGCTCAGCTGTGTTCACCACCGCGCTGAAAATTGCCAGGGAGTACAAGTCAACCTGGTCGAAGGGGTCAAGCCGTACTGAAGACGAAGTGATCCGTTACTTCACGAAGCCCGACCTGCTGATTATCGACGAGGTCGGCGTGCAGTTCGGAAGCGACGCCGAGAAGTTGATCATGTTCGAAATCATCAACACCCGTTATGAGCGGATGAAGCCAACCATCCTGATCAGCAACCAGACCCGGGAAGAACTGGCTGCATTCATCGGCGAACGCGTTCTTGATCGCATGAGCGATGGAGGCGGGTGCACTCTGTCATTCACGTGGGATTCTTACCGTTCTAAGGGGGCAGCATGACCATAACAATTCGTGGGCAGATTCTTGCAGCCCTGCGTAATAACCCTGGCCTGAACAGTGCTCGTATTGCCAGCATGATCGGCATGACCACCAAAAAGATTTCCGGCCCGTTAAGCACGTTGTTTGCAGACGGCCTGATCGAGTTCGAAGGTAAGCATGGCCAGCGGCTGTATCGACTGACCAGCTACGGCATGAAATACGCACCGGAAACCATACCGGCCATGCCGAAGGGTAATTCGAAGCTGGTGCAGCGCACAGAGACAAACGTGATCTGCCAGGAGTGCCGCAACAGCGCGGCTATGAAGAGAGTATTGATGGTTTGGGGGAGGGTAGGGGTATGAAACAGAAATTTATCGAGTGGTTTACCAATAACAACAACGGCTGCTCGCCAGCGATGGAAGACGACAGAAGCTTTGTGCGCGAGAAGACACAGCATATGTTCGAAGCGTACCAGGCTGGCGTGGCAGAAGGTGAAGCCAGATGCGCGGCGCTGGCTGCTGAGAATGCAGGGCTGAGCGCTGTACTGATGTCTGTAATTGACCCCAGCAATGAGCCTGCCTACCAGAGCTTGGGAATGGGTTGTGGTGTTGAGGATAACAGTCTACAGACTGATGGTTATGGCGCCTGTGAATATGGCTGGCGCGAAGCTATGGAACGCGTCTACTCAGAAGTTATTCCAGACACTATTCCTGAAACACCGGCCGCCGACGCTTTCCTGGCTGAAGTGCGGACGCATGACCTCAACGCTTTCATTCGGCACCACAGTGCAGAACTGGATGCGCATATTAAAAACGGTGGTGAGCAGTTCGACGAAAAATCAGTACGCATCAGAGACATCATCGTCTCAGCCCGCTTGTTCAGGGAGCAAATTCGCAAGGGAGTGCACTCATGAGCATTCTGGACATTCTTAACACTGGTCTAGCCCTGATGGGGTGGTTATTCATCATGTTCAAAACTGGCCAGTGGTTTATCTCCATTGCGCTAAAGCAGTGGGATAAGCGTAGAAAGCTATCTCGTAGACAGAAGGCAGTAAACGAATTTTACGATGCGTTTGACCTGTCCAGCATCGAACCAGGAACAACGGTGCGCCTGGCGACTAAAGGCGATCTGACAATCATGATGTATCGCACAGAAGGAGCCTCCCAATGAGCAACATCGACAAACAGGCGTTAAATCAAGAAAAAATTGAATGGCTCAATAAATTAGCTGATATGGAGTATTGCAAAAGCAATCCTGGGCATTGGCTGATGAGCTTGAAGGACACAAACATGCTTGCGAAATTGGCTTTGCGCTCAGTGGCGCTGCTGGATGAGCTGGAAGCCGCAGAGAAGCGGATTGCTGAGCTGGAGCGTAAAGAACAGCACAGTGACCGCCAGTCAGTAATTGATGCGCTGGCTGGTTCTGGTGAGGAATGGAGTGATATCGAAGAATACATGCAGAAGTGGGACGCGGAACGCGCCGCCGCAGCCGGTAAAGGAGCGACATCATGAGCACTATTACCAAAGAACTGGCAAAGCTGTTCAGAAAAATTACGAATTCTGAAATTGATGCGGAGGGAAACGCTCATGTTGTTTTATCTCCTGCTGATAGCCTCCTGATTAATAATGCGCGTATCGCGCTGGCATCGCTCGAAGCGGAGCCTGTGGCGTGGGCGCACAGATTAATCAACAAGCGTAACGGAGTCGTTCACCCTTGGGTTTACGGTAGCGCAGAGGCGTGTCCAAGCGAGGGGGATATCTTCAATATTGAGGTAATGCCGCTCTACACCGTCCCTCCAGCGCCGGTATCTGTGCCCGATGCGATGGAAATGGATGATGACTTTGACAGCGCGTTTGAACACGGAAAAGCTGTCGGCTGGAACGCCTATCGCGCAGCCATGCTTCAGTCGTTCGGTAATTCCGAACAACTCAACTCTCCGGTGATTCCGGATGGATGGAAACTTGTTCCGATTGACCCAACAAAAGATATGTTGCGTGCTGGACAATCGGTGGTTGGGTTCTGGCTGAATACAGTGCATTGCTACTCGAAAATGCTCGCCGCCGCACCGGCAGCACCGCAGCAGGAGGTTACTCAGGCGCTTGCCAAAGGCATGGAACGTTATGGCGATGCCATGCAAAAACTCGCAGATAGTGGTGACTGATTTTTGGTAATCATTTTTCAAAAGTGATGTTATAATTAAGTCGCAGTCGGTCTGAACAGCCGGTTGTGACTTCTGCGCATTTAAGGGGACTTAAATGCGACCACAATCTGAACTCCTCACCTTGTCACAGATGCTTAACGGCACCTGCGATTCTCTGCATTCTGCGGTTTCCGTTAGGGAGGCCGTATGACTCTGCCAGTAGACGGCATCAAACTCCATCGCGGCAACTTCGCGGCCATAGGACAGCAAATTCAGCCATTGCTGGATGCAGGCCAGTGCTTCCGCCTTCAGGTCAAGCCGTGGCGCGAGAAGCGCAGCCTGTCGCAGAACGCGCTCAGCCACATGTGGTACACGGAAATTAGCGAGTACCTGATCGCGCGCGGCAAGACCTTCGCTACGCCTGAGTGGGTCAAAGACGCGATGAAGCACACCTATCTCGGCTACGAAAGCAAGGACCGTGTAGACGTCGTGTCTGGCGAGGTCACCACCGTCCAATCTCTACGTCATACGTCAGAGCTGGAAACGGGCGAGATGTACATTTTCCTGTGCAAAGTCGAAGCCTGGGCGATGAACATCGGCTGCCACCTGACCATTCCGCAGAGCTGCGAGTACCAGCAGCTGCGCGATAAGCAGGAGGCGTGATGTCTACTCCACTATCCCGCGTCATCACCAACGAAATATTTCTCGTTCCGGCGCGCCGCCAGCCTAAGCCCGCGGTTAAGCCGTCCGACATCCCGACACTGAAGGGCTACACCGCCCGCCTGGTAGATCAGAAATGGCTGCGTCTAGCGGCACGGAGGAATCATGCGTGAATTAAAAGTTGATGGTCTCGCCTTAATCATCAAAAGCAGAATTCCTGAGAATGTCGGCGCAACAGTGCGTCTGGTTGAGTATCTCGGGGTGATTAAAGGCGCTATTTCTGAAGAAAGATTTGAAGCGTGGAAAGTCGAATCCGCTAGCGGTGGCAATTTGAGCGGTTACTTGCCTGGAGGGCTGATCGTTGCCTGGCCAACTGTTAATTGCCCGGCAAAATGGCTGATGCCTATAGATGGTGGCGATTTTTCAAATGAACTGGCATCTGACAAGGAGATGTCACATGCGTAAACCAACCCGTCGCACCTGCAAGGTCTGCAAACAGAAGTTCACCGCCACCTTCGACAACGTCTGGTGGTGCTGTCCTGAGCATGGCGCCATCTTCGCGCTGGAGTTGCGGGCAAAGCAGAAGATAAAAGAGGCCGCTAAGCGCATCAAGGAGCGCAAAGAGAAGGAGCGCGCGGAACGCCGGGATCTGAAAGCAAGAAAGGTGGCACTAAAAACGAAACCTCAGTGGAGAGCTGAAGCACAGGCGGCTTTCAACCGGTATGTCCGTCTGAGGGATGCCGGTAAGCCATGCATCAGTTGCGGTCGTCTACCAGAGCAGAAGTTTGGCGGAACCATGGACTGCGGCCACTACCGCACCCGTGGAGCTGCCGCGCATCTGGCTTTCAACCTTCACAATACCGCATCCCAGTGCGTCTATTGCAACCGTGATCGGGACGGCGCGCAAAAGGCATTTGAACAGGGCCTTATTGAGCGCATTGGTGCCGAAAAAGTTGAGGCGATAAACAACGACAATTCCGTCCGCCGGTTCGACATCCAATACCTGCAACGCATCAAATCCATTTTCACACGCAAAGCCCGCGCGCTGGAAAAACGCCGGGCCCGCCGACAGGAGGCCGCATGAACCATACCGACTTCCTCCGGTACCAGGCAGAAAGCGTTAAGCGCGCCAACCTGCCGCCAGTAGCAAAGCACAGCCAGACGAAAACCACTCAGCCACATAAGGAAGCCGCATGAACAGTCAGCAACTGGAATACGTACGTCAGCAGCTCATGGTGGCGACCGCAGATCTGAGCGGGGCGACGAAAGGGCAGTTAATGGCCTGGCTTGAAAATGCCCAGTACGATACAAAGACATTCAGACGCAAGAAACCACGCGTGATGGATGAGGTGACCGGGAAGGTGATTACTCTGGATAACCCACCGATACCCGGTAAGCAGTCGCGAGCTAAAGGGTCACATATTCCTCTGGTTAATCCAGTTGAGTACTGCACCGCATCCTGGCGCCGGGCTCTCATGTCGCTGGAAGAGCGCCATAAGGCGTGGCTATTGTGGAACTACAGTGAAGAGACAAAATTCCCGCACCAGACAACGATCTGCCAGATATCTTGGGAAGAATTCAGAGAGCAGCTAGATGGGGAGAAAATCGCCTCTAAAACCATGGGCCGACTAAAGGCTCTGGTGTGGCTTGCAGCTCAGGACGTAAAAGCTGAGTTGGCTGGCAAGCGTGTTTATCAGCAGCAGGAATTGGCTGCACTTACAAGCACAACTCCACAGAACTGGAGCACCAACTACGCGCAGCGCTGGCGTGCAATCAGGGAGATATTCTTAGAGCTGGACAGAGAGGCGTTACTTAGTGTTAAAAAAGCACGATCGCAACAAAAGGCGACAAATTATCATCAAGGTATTGCAGAAATGAATTAATTGGCATATATTTCATGTAAATCTGATATCGTCGCCATAGCTTTGATTGTCGACTGAACATAAAAACCTCGCCACCGTGCGGGGTTTTGTCGTTTCTGGAGCCTGCATGTCCGAGAAAATCACAGAGCAATTGGTCTTCCGCCCTGCCAGTGAAAAACTGACAAAGGATCTGGATGGTGAGTGGGTGATTCTGCTCAACCCATGCGATGGTTGGCATATTGCCCATGTGGTGGCTCTGGAAGAGGATGGCGAGGTCTACCATGTCGGCGCATATCAATTTGCAGGCGGCGAGTTCGAGCCGCACGAATTTTATGTTGCCTGGGCTTTGCTTCCAGACTCAATAAAACTGTCTGATCGCTTTGAAGATCAGAAGATGAGTCAAGAGATTAGAGACGCTCGCTGGCGTGAATGGACAGCCAGCATCAGTAAGTGATTTCAAACCATATTCGCCGGTCTAGTTCAGTGGCAGAACGGCAGCCTTGTAAGCTGCGCGTCAGAGGTTCGATTCCTTTGCCCGGCACCAGAACCCACTACCTGGGACCCTTCGGCCAGAGAGCCGACATTGCCTTACCCTCACATTGCCAGCCTGTCGCTGGCTTTTTTATTTTCAGGCTCCGGGAACCATCATCGACACGCCTACTTGTTAAATCGTCCCGAGGGCCTGAACCAACTACACACGGAATAAATATGTCTGAGACCTTCACTATCGTAGGCGTTGGTCTTACATCGTCATCAGTCGGTGTAACCTTTGCCACGCTGTTTCCGGAGGCGACTCCAGCAGTGATGCTCGGATCCCTCGCCGGAACGGCGCTATACGTTCTGACCTCAGATCCCCATCAACTCTGGAAGCAGGCTATCTTTGCGCTGATATCGTTTATCAGTGGCGTGTTCTTCTCCGTCCCCATGGCGAAAATCATGGCCGGAATCATCAACACGCCGTTAAGTCTGATGAAGCCACCGGCCAGCATTGAGGTATCGCCAGCTGTCGGTGCAATTGTCACTGCTTCCATTTCCGTGGCAGTCCTGCTGCGTATTCTCCGCAAATCCAAAAGCGGGAAGATGCCGGGGCTGGGGGAGGAAGATAAATGACATGGCAGCTTCTTCTGATGGATGCAAACGCCATAGTTTGCCTGTTAATCATGGTCAGGCTGATGTTTTTCCGGAAAGAGGGAAAGCGTCATCGCCTGAGTGTCGCGGTGCTGGCCTACCTGGTCATACTTGCCGCCGGATTCAACGCCTTCAACATTCTGCTCGGCCACTACGTACAGGTTAACCTCGGCGATCTGCTGCTTAACTCCGTCATCTGCATGGCGGTGTGGCTGGCGCGCGGGAACCTGGCGAAGGTCGTCATTACGGAATAGCCATGACCAAAGACGATATCTTTAACACCATCCTCGGCAAAGAGGGCGGTTATGTTGATCACCCGAATGATAAGGGCGGACCAACGAACTGGGGAATTACTCAGGCAACTGCCCGCGCGCATGGTTATACCGGTGATATGCGAAACCTTACACGTGAGCAGGCTCTGGCGATCCTTGAGTCTGATTACTGGTATGGCCCGCGCTTTGACCAGGTGGCAGAAGTATCCCCTTCTATTGCCGCCGAACTTTGCGATACCGGTGTGAACATGGGGCCATCGGTGCAGGTTAAATGGTTCCAGCGCTGGCTGAACGTTTTCAATAACCAGCAGCAGCTCTATCCGGATCTGATCGCCGACGGGCAGATCGGCCCACGTAGCATCAGCGCGCTGAAGTCCTTCCTGGCGAAACGAGGCGGCGAAGGAGAAATCGTATTGCTTCGCGCACTGAACTGTAGCCAGGGCCAGCGTTATCTTGAGCTGGCAGAACAGCGGTCGGCTAACGAATCATTCGTTTATGGCTGGATGCGCGAGCGGGTGAGACTATGACGACACTTAAATCTGTACTGGCGGCAATCGGGGTTGCGATCCTGATGGTGCTTGGTGCGTTTGGTGTGGGCCGTTTTCGCGGGCGTGAACAGGCTGAAGAAAAAGCAGAACGGCAGCGCACAGAAGAAAAGGCCGCAGCCATTGAGTCAGTAGCCGAACGCCGTGTAGAAGCAACGAAAGAGGCCAGCAATGTACAGCAGAATGTTAACCGCATGCCTGATGACGATGTTGATCGCGAGCTGCGTGACACGTGGAAGCGTCCCGGTGGTGGTTGATACAGCCTGTGACTGGGTAAAGCCAATCTACCTTACTGATCACGACATTGATGTTCTTGACCGCCAGACGAAACGCGACATCTTGGCGCATAACAAAGCGTGGCAGGCGAACTGCCAGAAAACAAAAGAATCGGGGGCAAAGTGATGAAAACCAACCAGTGCAGTGAAGGTTTCGACAACCCATCCAAGTTCCGCGAGGAATGGGATAAGCAGACCCAGGGGAAATAGAGCCTCATCCCTGAGGTTCTGACACAGTCTCTCCTCTGGACTTTAACCGTAGCAGAATCACAGAGCCTCGTATTAGCGGGGCTTTTTTGTATCCGCATTTCACCGCGCACCGCAGCGCATTCAAACCACGTCGAACCAAACCCTTTGAAATGAGCCTTTGAGGAAGTCAGTTAGTGCTGGCGAGCCTCGACGGGCTGATTTCCTATGCGGCAAAGGTTCATCTCAAAGAAAGGTAAACGCTATGAATAATCCGTCAGTTATTCCGGCTTTCGATTTTCGTGAAATGGTCACGACCCTCGACAACAAGATAATCACCACATCACTCAAGGTGGCGGATTACTTTGGCAAGCGACACAAAGACGTTTTGCGTGCCATACGTAACCTGAAATGCTCCGATGACTTCACCCAGCGCAATTTTGCGCCCATTGATTTCATTGATAAAAATGGCGATGTTCAGCCTATGTATAACATCACCCGCGACGGATGCATGATGCTCGTGATGGGATTCACTGGCAAAACAGCTGCCTCAGTAAAGGAGTGTTATATCAATGCCTTTAACTGGATGGCCGAGCAGCTAAACCGACGCATGGCGATGGGTGAAGAAATGCAGCACCGCTACGCCATTAAAGAAACGCGCTCAAAGCTGAAAGGCACGATCGGCAGCCGGTTGATGAACGAACGGAAGAAGGAAAAACGCGTGCTGAGGCTCGAACATGAGCACATCATGCAGGTAACGCAGCCTGAGTTGTTGATTAACTAAGCAGGCCATTACAAAGCCTATCTGCGGGTGGGCTTGATAATGCCGTAGCGCTCTAAAAGTTGAAGCCTTTTCGATAGGCAAACTGTTTTGACGATCTCGTTGATTGATGGCGAGATGGAAATTACAAATGAAATTAATAAGCTTGTGGACATGTAACCTCCTATAGGAAAACGAGGCAGACGAGTTCTGCTTCTATAGTGGTCTCTAATTATTTTGCTGCGGATCCCTTCCATCAGGAGTGGTCTTTAATGCAGAAATCACTTTGTCCAACATGTTGAACTTCACAAGCGGATAAAGAGGCTCTCAATGTCCGACATCTACCAAATCACGCTAACCACCCAAACAGGCGAAACCTTCACGGGCAAGATGTCACGACGTCAGCCTGAGCTGGTAAACGGCTTTGTGCCGCTGGCGACGGAGACGGGAGAGTGGCTGTATTTCGCACCGGCCGATGTGAAGCGCGTTCAGTTCACGCCAGTACCGGAAGGGCAGACCGAACAAGCAACGGAGTAATCCATGGCTAACGATGACGAGCGCAGGCCTTATCCGCCAGTTAACTTCATCGCCTCCGACAACTGGCAGCCATACACCAGGCTCATTCCCGCTAACGAAGTGCATGAGTGGATAAAACGGCAAATCCTCAGCGATACCGGAAGCATCCATAACCCTGACCACGAGCACCTGTTAGAGGCTGATCTCTGCTTCATGTGGGCCTCTGACTCGTTTGCGAAGAAAGGGCGCTACGTTCTCGGTCAGGCTGAACAGGTAATGCTACGCGCCGGTGGATGGCAGAAAGCCAGAATGGAACAGCAGATGCATGAATGGTTCGGGCGCATCCCGAAGTTCATCATCACCCTGGCAGCCGATTACTGCTCACAATGCAGCGACCTTGAGTTCTGCGCACTGGTAGAGCATGAGCTTTACCACATCGCACAGGCCACCGATGATTTAGGCGCGCCGAAGTTCAACAAAGAGACCGGGATGCCAGTGCTCACACTGCGCGGCCACGACGTCGAAGAATTCACAGGTGTCGTACGTCGATACGGTGCCAGCAAAGAAGTACAGGAGCTCGTTGATGCGGCCAATGCGCCAGCAGAAGTAGCTCACATCGATATAGCCAGGTCATGCGGGACGTGCATGTTGAAGCTGGCGTAACGCTTTATTCAGATTGTCATGGAGGTAGCCTGTGGCAGCATTATCGACAGAGGTTAAAGCCTTCATCGTTCAATCGCTCGCCTGCTACGAGAGCCCGGTAAAAGTCATAGAGCTTGTAAAGGCTGAATATGGCATCGATGTCTCACGCCAGCAGGTGTCGCAATATACGCCCGGCAACGCAATGGCGGCCAAGTTGAGCCAGAAGTGGATTGACCTGTTCGACTCCACCCGTAAACGATTCCAGAATGAGATCGCCGACATCCCGATCGCGAACAAAGCGTACCGGTTACGCGTTCTCGACCGAATGGCGACCAATGCTGAAAAGATGAAGAACTACGGCATGACCTCGCAGCTTATCGAGCAGGCCGCCAAAGAAATGGGCGATGCCTACACCAATAAGCACAAGTTTGAACATTCCGGCCCGAATGGTGGCGCCATCCAGACGATCACCATGAGCAAAGAGGAATACAAATCCGCACGGCAGGAGATGATGGAGGATGACGACTGCTGAGCAAAGGGCATTTGCCCGTAAGGTTGAATGCGAAGAGGACGGGCTTTACTACGCTCGCTACTTCTTCAAGCAGCGAACCGGCGGGAAGATGATTGTCGCGCCCCACCACAAGGTGATTCAGCAAACACTGGATCGCGTTATTGATGGTGAGATTCAGCGCCTGATCATCAACGTCCCACCTGGGTACACGAAAACGGAGCTGGCTACCATCAACATGATGGGCCGAGGGCTGGCGCTGAACTGCCGGGCCCGTTTCATGCACCTGTCCTATTCGCATAACCTGGCGCTGCTTAACTCCTCAACCGCGCGCGGCATGATTAAGTCGCAGGCCTACCAATCCATGTGGCCGATGACGCTGCGCGATGACGCTGACAGCAAGGCCATGTGGTGGACTGAGCACGGCGGCGGCGTTTATGCGTCGTCAGCTGCCGGGCAGGTTACCGGCTTTCGTGCCGGACACATGGAGCCGGGCTGGCAGGGCGCGCTGATTATCGATGACCCGGTTAAGCCGGATGATGCTTACTCTGAGATCGTCCGCGACGGGGTCAATAACCGCTTTAACGAGACAATCAAATCACGACTGGCGATCGAGGCGACGCCGATGATTGTCATCATGCAGCGCATTCACTACCACGACCTGAGCGGCTACCTGCTGCGTGGCGGGAGTGGTGAGAGATGGCATCACCTGAACCTGCCGGTGATTATCGACAATAGCCAGCCATACGCTGCGCAGTACCCTGAAAACACCCACGCCATACCGATTGACCACGGACTGCCTGATGGCTGGCTGTGGCCGTTCAAGCACAATGAATCGCACCGCGTATCGCTGTTCTCTCACAGACGCACTGCCGAAGCGCAGTATATGCAAAAGCCTCGCAGGTTTAATGCAGAAGGCGCTCTGTGGACAGAGGCGATGATCAGCGCGGCACGCGAACTGCAAATTCATCACGATAAGGTTCGCACTGTCGTAGCCATTGACCCGCAGGCAACAAACAGCGACGAAAGCGATGAAACAGGTATTGTCGCTGCCAGCTCATATGGTGCTGGTGATAAAAAGCAGTTCTCTGTGGATGGCGATTACAGCGGTAAATTTTCACCTGCTGGATGGGCCAAGAAAGCCATATCGGCTTATGAGCAACACGAAGCTGACGCGATAGTTATTGAGACGAACCAGGGCGGAGATATGGCGGAGGAGACACTACGCAACGCCGGGTTCAAGGGTCGCATCATTCGTGTCCATGCCAGCAAAGGTAAGTATGCCCGCGCGGAGCCGATATCGGCGCTCTACGAACAGGGGCGAGTGGCAAATCACGGCAATCTCTACGTATTGGAGAACCAGCTGATGGAATACATCCCCGCCACCGCGAAGAAATCACCTGACCGCCTCGATGCGATGGTTTACGCACTGACTGAACTGAATGGATCGCAACCTGTGGGGATGATGATTCCAAAACGCCTTCGCTAACCAAACGGACAAACCATGACTGACAAATTAACTCTCGCCGTCAACCATGCGTTGAACGATGCGCGGATGGCGCGGGCCCGTATGGGGCTTATGGCGCCAACAATGGGGCTGGATAATAAGCGCCATTCCGCATGGTGCGAATATGGCTTCCCTGAGCAGGTAACCTACGAAAACCTCTACGCACTGTACCGTCGCGGTGGTATCGCTCACGGCGCAGTAGAGAAACTGGTGGGCAAGTGCTGGCAGACTAACCCGGAAATCATTGAGGGTGACGATGCCGACGAGAGTGAAAACGAAACCGCCTGGGAGAAAAAGTCCAAACAGGTATTCACCAGCCGATTCTGGCGCTCGTTCGCAGACGCTGATCGCCGCCGTCTTGTCGGTCGTTATGCAGGCATCCTTCTGCACGTCAATGACTCCCTCGCCTGGGATCAGCCTGTAACGAAAGGCAAGATGCTCCAGAAGGTTACTGTCGCATGGGCAGGCTCTCTGACAGTTGGTGATTGGGACACCGGCCTGAACTCGAAGACTTACGGTCAGCCGAAAATGTGGCAGTACGCCGAACGGTTGCCGAATGGTTCAAGCCGACGCGTCAATATCCACCCGGATCGGGTATTCATCCTTGGCGATTACTCGGAAGATGCCATTGGCTTCCTGGAGCCAGCTTATAACGCATTTGTCAGTCTGGAGAAGGTGGAGGGCGGTTCAGGCGAGTCATTCCTTAAGAATGCCGCGCGCCAGTTGAACATCAATTTCGATAAAGAAGCAAGGCTGGATGAAATAGCCAGGGCTCACGGCGTCGACTACAGCGAACTTAGCGAAATATATGACAAGGTGGCCCGAGAGATGAATATCGGGAATGACACGGTACTCATAACGCAGGGGGCTTCAGTTGCTCCGATTGTGGCCGCCGTGTCCGATCCTGCACCAACATATAACGTCAACCTGCAAACCGCGGCCGCCGGAGTTGATATCCCGACGCGCATTCTGGTTGGTAATCAGCAGGCCGAGCGCTCAAGCACTGAGGACCAGAAATACTTCAATACTCGCTGCCAGTCTCGCCGTGGCGACCTGTCATTCGAGATTGAGGACTTCTGTGACAAGTTGATTGACCTAGGAATCATCGACCCGGTTGGGCAGAAAACAGTCATATGGGGCGACCTCAACGCGCAAAGCGACAGTGAAAAACTGGATGCCGCGCAGAAGATGTCGCAAATCAACAGCGCTTCCATCGGCACGGGTGAGCAGGTGTTTACTGGTGAAGAAATTCGCGTGGCCGCAGGGTATGAGGGTTCGCCCGAACCACTTCCAGAGGTAGATGATGACGAAGAGGAAAGCGAAGTCACCGATACTTCCGGGAAACCTTAAAGACCCGACGGGTGCCGACCGACTTGAGCGCGGGGCAATGAGCGAGTTCGCCAGGCGAATGAAGCGAATTGGCAAGGCGTACAAGGGCATTCTCGACCGCATTCCTGCATCGCCATCAGTAAACCAGCGTTACACCTTCGACCTCGATTCCACCCAGCTATCAATGCTCCTCAGCAATGCCTCATTGCTGGTTGATGAGATTTTGGGTGCAGATAACGAGACAGGGTTCTGGTTCTGGGCTGATTACGTCAACCCGGCGTATCAACGCGGCACGGCGCAGGAGTTCGCCAATCTGTCACAGCAGTCTGCCGTGTACGCGGCAGGACAGGAAAGCATATCGACAATCCTCCTGAGTGAGCCGTACCGGCGCAGGCTGATTCTGGTTCGGGCGCGTACCTTCGAGGAAATTAAGAACCTCAGCGCCACTGTGAAAGCCGACATGGCGAGGATACTGACCGATGGGCTTGGGCGCGGACAGAACCCGCTGGAAATAGCGAAACGCATCACTGAGCAGACGGGAATTGAGTCTCGTCTGGCTAATCGTATTGCCCGGACGGAGATTACCACCGCGCTGCGCCGTGGGCGCCTGGACGAGGACGACGAAGCCAGGGAGCAATATGGCATCCGTACAAAGCAGATGCATATATCAGCGCTAAGCCCGACGACCCGTAGCACGCATGCCGCGCGCCACGCTCACCTGTACACCGCAGAAGAACAACGGGAGTGGTGGGCTAAGGATGCAAACAGCGTGAACTGCAAATGCTCCACGATCGCGGTTATGGTCGATGAAAGCGGCAAGCCGTTAAGTGACACCATCATCGATAAAGCTCAGAAAACATTTAACACAATGAAAGCCCGTGGCTACCAATGGGCTAAGGGTTAACTCATGCCAATGCAAGTTAATGTCACCTCGAAGGTGAACAGTAAGGCCATCCGGCGCGAACAGCACAACGGACGCGAGCACTGGGTTGTTCCTTCCTACACCCTTCCGGCGAACGTGGTCATGAACGGCGGTCTGTATCCGGCCAGTGAGATTGACCAGCACTACAGTGGCCTGGAGGGGACACTGGCACCGCTTGGACATCCACAGGTCAACGGTCAGTTTGTTTCTGCTTTTAGTCCTGAGGGGCTGAATGTGGGTTATGTAGGGGCATGGAACAAAAACGTCAAGAAGTCCGGCAACCGCGTCTACGTCGAGAAGTGGATCGATACAGAAGTGGCAAAGCGCACGGATGACGGAAAGCGCCTCCTTGAGCGTCTTGAAGCGCTGGAGAAAGGCGAGGATGTTCCACCAATCCATACCAGCGTTGCCGTATTCCTGGAGGAGCTTGAAGCGAACGATGAGCAGAAAGCTCAGGGGGCTTCATGGGTTGCGAAAATTCACGCGATGGACCATGACGCCATCCTTCTGGATGAGGTTGGCGCAGCTACGCCAGAACAGGGGGTAGGTATGATGGTAAATGCTGATCTTGCCACTCCACTGAAAGCTAATTCCGGCGCTCTGGTGGGGGAAACCTATCGCGAGCGTGAGCGGAGGCTGGAGAAGGCAGCGAAAGATAAATTCGCTCCTGGCGAGAAAGAATACGCCTGGGTGGCTGACTTCACTGACTCGCAAGCGGTAATCATCCTCAACAATGGCGAGCCGAAGGTTTACGGATACAAGTCTGAAGGCGGAAAGATTGTCTTTGATGATACCGGGACAGAGGTTCAGCGCCAGAGTTCATGGGTTGCTGTCGTCAACAAACTCAAATCTTTTTTCACACCGCAGGAACAGCCTGCACCAAACCACAAAACGGAGGGCGACATGCCTTTAACCAAAGAAGAACTGGAACAAATCGGCAGCATGGTTAGCGAGGCCGTCGCCACCAATACCGAAAAGGCTATTAAGCCTCTGGCGGAGAAGGTTGATGCGCTACAGGCCAACCAGGACAAGCTGACCGAAACCCTGACTGCAAACTCTCGTGCCGAAGAGAAAACGAAGCGTGAAGCGGTGGCAAAAGTTCACGGCGAGATTGTCGCTAATGCGCTGTCAGGTGAAGCGCTGGACGCGATGTTTAAAACAATCGGTGAATCCGCGCCGCTTGGCACCAACTCTGCACAACAGCAGAAAGAAACCGGTGCGCCGAACCCTGACGAATACTTCAAATAAGGAGCCAGACTAATGGCACGTTATCGTCGCGTTAATATCGACGGTCAGTCTCTGTACAAGACCGAAACCCGTAAAGTGGCCGCCGCGTCATTGCCGGGAACTTTCGTTACCATCAACGGTGACAATGAGTTTGCAGTAGCCGCAACAACGGTTGGTCGACTGTATGTGCTCGACCCTGCTTTCAGCGAAGGGCTGGGTATTACTGACTCTATCCCTGCTGGTCACTCCACATCTGGTAACTACGTGGAAGAAGGCCGAGAACTGGCAATCCTGTGTCCTGCGGGAACTTACGCCAAAGACACCCCGATCAAGTTGGGCGCAAATGGTCAGGGGGCGATTGCCGACTCTGACACCGACACCGTTCTCGGCTACAGCCAGGACGATGCAACTATCGCTACCGGCGCTACCGATTTCATCCGCGTGCGTATGCGCGTTGGCACTGTAGCTGCCCCGGCAGAAAATTCAGGAGAATAAGAATGTATTTTACCCCCGAAACACTGGCTGCTAACAGCCGACTGCGCGGGCACTGGAATGAGCTGTGGGCCAACCGCAACATTTTCAACCATCATCACGACATGATGGTTAACGAATATCGCCAGAGCATGACCCCCGAAATGCTGGCGGCTAACGCTGTTGGTGGCTTTGCTCGTGAATTCTGGGCTGAGATTGATCGCCAGATTATCCAGATGCGCGATCAGGAAATTGGCATGGAAATCGTCAATGACCTGATGGGCGTGCAGACTGTATTGCCTATCGGCAAAACCGCGAAGCTGTATAACGTGTCTGGTGACATCGCTGATGACGTGTCAATCAGCATCGATGGTCAGGCGCCGTATTCCTTCGACCATACTGAATTCGGTTCTGATGGTGACCCGATCCCGGTATTCACTGCCGGTTACGGTGTCAACTGGCGACACGCGGCAGGTCTGAGCACTGTCGGCGTCGATCTGGTGCTGGAATCTCAGTCGGCTAAGCTGCGTAAGTTCCACAAGAAGCGCGTCAACTTCTATCTGAACGGCGACTCCAGCATTGTTGTTGATGGTCTGCCAGCTCAGGGGATGAAAAACCACCGTAACACGCAGAAGATCAACCTGGGCAGCGGAGCGGGCGGCGCCAATATCGACCTCACCACCGCAACCCCGGCTCAGTTGCTGGCCTTCTTCGGCCCGACCGGACCGTTCGGCCTGACGGCTCGCCGCAACAAAGTTACCGCTTACGACAAGTTGTGGGTCAGCCCGGAAGTGTGGGCAAACATGGCGAAGCCGTATCTGGTAGACATCAACACCGGCACCAATGCCCTGTTGAGCGGAACCGTTCTGGATGCGATCAGCAAGTTCATTCCTGCGAAGTCCATCCAGATGTCCTACGCGCTGTCTGGCAATGAGTTCCTCGCCTATGAGCGTCGTCAGGACGTGATCTCACCGCTGGTCGGTATGGCCGTCGGCGTTGTCCCTCTGCCACGCCCGATGCCTCAGTCGAATTATAATTTCCAGATTATGAGCGCTGAGGGCTTGCAGATTAAGAAAGACGGCGAAGGCCTGTCCGGCGTGGTCTACGCCGCCAACCTGGCATAAGGAGATCGACATGGCTAAATACCAGGTAATCAAAGCATGGCATGGCGTGAGCGTCGGTGATGTGGTTGAAATTGAGAAACTGCATCCGTCGCTGAAGCCTCATGTGATTAAGCTCTCTGATGCGGCTTTAACCCCTGCAACACCTGACGCCGGTACCGGTGAGAAATCTCGCAAAGAAGTTATCAAGGATCGTCTGACTGAGCTGGGAATCGAGTTTAAAGGCAATCTTGGCGCTGAAAAGCTCAGTGAGCTGTTGCCAGATGGCGAACTCGAAAAGCTTTTCCCTGCTGAATAACAGCCGCCGCTAAGGCGGTTTTTTTATGCCCCGCTCCGGCGGGGTATTTCACGGAGTCGATAATGGTAACTCTCGAACAGGCGAAGGGGTATTTGCAAAGTCAGGGCGTTTCCATTCCCGATTTTGTTCTTCAGGCTCTCGTCGACCAGGCTAACAGCATACAGGAGTGTCTCGATGCGCATTATCCGGCATCAGTCGCGCTGCTGATTCAGCTCTATCTGCTGGCGCTTATGGGGCTGGCGCAAGGCGACAAGTATATCAGCTCGCAGACTGGCCCTAATGGTGCGTCACGCTCATTCCGGTATCAGTTGTTTCCCGATCGATGGAAAGGGGCGCTGGCACTGTTGCGCGTCACCGATAAACACGGCTGCGCTAATGACCTCATCCCTCCAGACCCGACCAATACAGCTTTTGCTGGCATATGGATTGCCAGGGGTGGATGCATGTGTGGCGGGGGTCGGTGATGGGGTGGATATCGGTTAAGAAGCGGCTGCCGGAGCCTTTTGTCAAAGTCTGGGTGATGACCGACAGTGGTAAGCGCGTTACCGGCTATGTCAAAAGCAACGGTGACTGGTATCTGTTGTGCCGGAAAGTTGCAGCGGAGAAACCGGAGGTGATCCGGTGGGAGGACAACGGTGTCTGAAACAGCTGCATGGAGCTATACCAATGTTGCCACTGTTTACCCGCGCGTCTACGACGACTGGAACAGTACCTGGACAATCGAAACCCCCTACCTGATTGACTGCACCTGGACGGCAAACAATGAAGTTGCGGTAGATGCCAGCGGGAAAGAGTTCACCACGAACCTGATTTTCTTCACTGAGCTGAAGCGCAATGGCATCGATGCGACCATGCCGAAGCGTGACTGGTATATCGCCAGAGGTGACACAACGGCACAGGCCGATCCGCTGAAAGCTGGTGCAAACGTCATCAAGGCGGTGACGGAATGGGATATGTCACCATTCGGCGAGGAGCCGGACTACAAAATTCTGACGTGAGGCGATCATGCCCGTAAAAGGTATCAAGCGTGTTCAAATGAACACCCGCAAGGTGCTGGCAGAAATTGCCGGGCCACGCACAGAAAGAGTGCTGACTGAGGTCATGATTGTCGGATCGTCTCACGCTGCGCTACTTACTCCCATTGACACATCCACGCTTATCAACAGCCAGTACAGAAAGCTTGACCCAATGCCCGGCGGGATGCAGGGAAAGGTCGGGTACACGGCTGCATACGCTGCCGCCGTTCACGGTATGTCCGGTAAGCTAAAAGGTCAGCCGCGTGAACACTTCGGAAGAACTCGCGCTGGAAAAGAATTCGGCGGCGGCACCGGGAAGGGGAATTACTGGGATCCCGATGCCGAGCCGGGGTTCCTGACCAAAGGCTTTGAGCGTGACGGTCTCAACGAGATTAAGGCCATCATCAAACAAGGGTACAAAGTATGACGCGCAGCGAAGTGTATGACGCGCTGAGAGCGTGGTTACAGTCTCACGGGTTTGATGTCGGCTACCGCGTCCAGAAACGCTTCTGGAACGAGCTGGAAGGTACTGAAGGGGAAAGATACCTTGTCATCCAGCAAAACGGCGGTGGCAAGCCTGAGGAAGCCATCACGCGCGACTTTTTCCGCATCCTTGTTTTGTCAGGACAGAACGACAGTGACATCAACGAAGTTGAAGACCGCGCCGACGCCATCCGCCAGGCGATGATCGACGACTACAAAACCGAATGCATCATTTCGATGCAGCCAATAGGCGGCATCACCGCCATCCAGACCGAAGAAGGGCGTTACCTCTTCGATATTTCCTTTCAAACCATCATTTCCAGATAACACGGAGATAAATCACTATGGCGTGTGAATCGGGCGCTTTTACCGGGCGCGACGTCGTCGTTTATTACGCGATTGGATGCCCTGAAGTACAACCCACCGCCAGCGCTTACCGCCGACTCGGCATGATGCGCGGCAAAACAGTAAATGCAGAGTGGGAAACCGCAGATGCGACCGGCGACATGAGCGCTGCATTTACGCAAGAGAACCTCGTTACTTACAAGAACATTTCGTTCTCTGGTGACGGTGTGACCCGCAAAGAGGATGTTTATGCGCAGAACGCGCTTAAGCGTCACGTCTACAACCCGCCAGCAGAGACCAGCAACCAGCCGTATGTATGGTTCAAGATCATCTCTCCGAACGATATCACCGAAGGGCCGTTCATGGTGACATCATGGGGCGATGAGGCGCCGCACGACGACGTTGCCACCTGGTCTGTCGAAGCGTCCAGTGCCGGTCAGGTTGACGTGCGCGACGTTGGTGCAACTATCACCATCACTACCCAGCCACAGAATCGCACGCTGACCGTTGGCGATACGCTGAACCTGTCGGTGGCTGCGACTGTGTCTGACAATTCAGCACTGACTTACCAGTGGAAGAAGGGTGGTAGTGACATCTCTGGCGCAAAATCAGCAACATTCACCAAAGCAAACGTGACTGCCGGTGATGCCGGATCATACAGTTGTCAGGTGTCTTCCTCCACAGCGGGCAGCGTGACGTCCGGGTCTGCTACGGTTGTTGTCAACGCAGCGTGATATCAGGGGCTTCGGCCCCTTTTTTTGAGAGGTTTCATGAAGGCAATAACCGATATCGGCCAGGCCGTTGTCCGCGCCAGTGGCAAAGAGGTATTCCTCAACCCTTCATTCCTCGCTATGTCGCGTATTGGCTCACCGGAACAGATTGTTGATGCTTTCGTTAAGGTTCATGCCGGGCATTATCCGAAACACCGCATCACTGATATCCAGACCATGAAGGCTGTCAACGCTCGCTGCTTTGCTGAAATGGCAGCGTCGGCTGCCAGCATAGTTCGCCATTGCTCAGAGGGTAACATTGCAGAGGTGATTGGTTCGTACTCGGTGAACACGGCAGGACGGCTGCTGTTTAAGCCGGGAGCCATTCCGATCGAGGATGTTATCCTGCTTGCCCGCCACCTGATGCTTCATGGCGTAATGGGCGACCAGCCACCGGAAGAATTCGAAGGTAAGAAAGGCGAATACAGCGACAAATTCGATGTACGGTCATTCGTCTACACCGCTGTTGCTCACCTCGGCATGAGCGAGTCAGACGCATGGAACATGACAATGACCAGCTTCCGCGCCGCCATGAACGCTAAATTTCCGCAGAAAGAGAAAGCCAGAGTGCCGACTCAGGAGAAATACGACGAAGTCATGGACTGGGCCGAACAAATGCTGGCGATCGACGCGCAACGGAATGGGCCGCATTAATCACCTTCGGAACAACACAAACAGCCTCGCACCTGCGGGGCTTTTTTATACCAGCAATAAACCCAACGCGCTTCACACGCGCACGTTATAATCCTAGAGCCTACAGAAAGCGAGCCTGAGAGTTAGTTGTACTCTGGGGCGGCTATCTCTGTGTGACAGGCTCACTTTCTATAGGTAAACCTCATGCACTATCCTACCGTATCTGTAAACGGCGTATCCGTTCGTGTCGACAATGAAGGGCGCTACAACCTCAATGACCTCCATGCAGCGGCTGTGGCTGAAGGTAAAGCCACTGAATCACAGCGACCAGGTGAGTTTCTCAAAACCAAGCAAGTAAGGCGGTTCGTGCAAGCCCTGAGCGATGCGAAGAAAATCGCATCGGTTATGACCATTAAGGGTGGCCCACTTCAGGGTTCCTGGGGGCTTGAGCTTATCGCTATACGCTATGCAGCCTGGCTCAATCCACTTTTTGAAATCAAAGTCTATGAGACATTTCAAATGCTGATGCGTCGCGGGTTCGATGCCATGTCCCGCCTGAACAAAATTGACCACATCATCAATACTGAAACCAAGCAGATCAGCCAATGCGCCAGCCAGATGGCCAGATGGGGTTCCGGCGGCCGCAAGCAACTACTGAACGCAGCACGGGATCGTGTTGCTGATGAAGTTCAAATGTATTTGCCTGGCATTATGTAGGCAGCGATGACACGCTCAACTACGGGTTTTGTCGTTCCTGCTGACCTCGTCGTCAACAGGTGGTAGGATTTGACCATCTTTTACTGATGGGGATAGGGATATGAAGAAGGTGCTTTTTGTGGTTGGGGTTTCGCTATTATTAGCCGGTTGCGCTCAAGAGAGACCTTTGACGTCATATGATGATGCAGGTCTTTGCATTTTAAAAGGGCAGGCTATGGGTTACGGGAACACCGAAATCATCCCAAAAATACAAGCTGAGTTTTCACGCCGAGGAAATCTAAGTATCACCAAGGACGACTGTGAAACCTATATCAATACAGGTATTCAAGATGCCAAGGTAAAAATGAAAACAAGCGACAGCATCATCCAGCAATCCAATCAGTCGATGACGATAAACGCAATTCAAGGCTACTAAATAACGAATCAAAATGAACCTCGCTCCGGCGGGGTTTTTTATTGCCCGGAGAAAAGATGATGACCCAAAACGTCGGTGATATTGAATATGTGATTAAGGCCGATACCGCTCAGTTGCTGCGAGCTGATAAGCAGGTGGTTAATGTCACCAACAGCATGGAGTCAGGATTCAAAAAGGCCGATAAATCTGCTGATGCCCTTAATACGGGATTAACAAAACTTGCATCGACACTCAAGCTGGTTATTGCTGCTGGCACTCTCCGTGAAATGGCTCGCATGGTACAAAGCTACCAGGAGATGGCCGAACGCGTACAGATGGCGACCTCCAGCCAGGATGAGTTCGAGCGGGTACAGAAGCGTCTACTTAATACTGCTAACGGCACTTATCGTTCGCTGGCAGAGGCCCAGGAGCTTTATATCCGTAGTGCTGACGGACTGCGCAGCATGGGGTACTCCACCGAACAGGCAATCGACGTTCAGGACTCCATGTCTTACGCGTTCGTGAAGAACGCCGCATCTGCCGAGCGTGCTGATTCTGCTATTAGTGCCTTCACCAAAGCGATAAACACCGGCACTGTATCTGCCGACCAGTGGGAGTCTATCACCACAGCCATTCCGACAGTCATTAACGATATTGCTACAGCTAGCGGAAAATCAGCTGCAGCAGTCCGCGCTCTTGGCGCATCAGGTAAGCTTACAGCTTCGGATCTTACCGAAGGCCTGAAGCAGTCACTCGAGGCAAACACAGCTGCAGCTGCGGGTATGTCTAATAATCTGGTTGATGCCAGCGTCAGGATGCGGACCGCCGTTACCTCTATGCTGGTGGCAGTTGAAGGGCAGACCGGAGTAATTCAGAACTTCACAAACAGCATCATCGCCGCAGCCGATACGATCCTGAGCTTCTCTGAAAACTCTGAAGCCATGAAGGGATACATCGACAGCGCAACACTGGCCGCCAAAGCATTCGCCCTGGTAATGGCCGGGCGCTATGCCGGATCGTTGAAAGACGCAGTAAGTGGCAAGCTTCAGTCTGTCGCCGCCACGCGCCAGCAGACCGCTGCAGAAAACCAGTCTGCGCAGTCATTACTCATTGCTGCTAACGCAGCGCAGAGAAAAACTCTTGCTGACAAAGAAGCGGCTTTCTCAGCCGTTGCGCTGGCTCAGGCTGAACTGAATGTTGCTCGCGGCAGTAGTGCTGAAATGACGGCGCTGGAAAATCTCAACGCAGCAAAATCACGTGCCCGCGCTGCTTCGCTGGCGTTGGTGGAAGCCGAAACCGCCCAGGCTGCAGCTACTGCAAGGGCTGCGGCTGCGGCACGCGCTGCGTCGGTGGGGTTTGGACTTGCTCGTGGCGCTCTCTCGCTGATTGGCGGCCCGGCGGGTGTTGCAATGATTGCTGCATCCGCGCTGCTTTACTGGTGGCAAACTGCCAAGCAGGCGAAGGAAGAGGCGGTTGCTTTTGCTGATGGTCTGGACAAGCTCAACAGCTCTATGAAGACGATGAGCAACACCCAGCTTAGAGGGGCTATAGCAGACGCCAATATCGCCCTGAAAGGGCTAAAGGCAACCATAGCGGATTCAACCGATGAGATTGAAGATCTCACTGCTAAACGTGATGACTACATAAAGAAAGGGAGCCAGTTCAATACAACAGCAGAGCAAGGTAATGGGTTACTCCAGAAAGCAGCAGAGCTGACCAATCTGATAAATCAGAAAGAGCGCGATCGTGCGGAAAATCAGGACAGGCTGACTCGTACAGCCCAGGCCCGCGATAGCATGGAGAACACTCTTAATAACAATATGCTCACCTCGATGGGGGTGCATGATCGCCTAATAGAGAAAGGCTCTACCCTTGAGCAGGTGCAAGGGGCTGTGGCCAGAGCCTTTGGCAAAACTGCCGATGAAATCAACCGGGCCAATCAGGCCGGGCAGAACTTCAATCCCAAATCATTACAGATCGCCCCTCCAACTGCCGATGGCGATAAAGTAATCCTGAACCTTGAAGAGCAGAACGAGCTTCTGAAAATACAGGATGAACGCCAGCGGGCAGTGGCAAAAGCCAGAATGGCGGCATCTAAGGTTACTGACAACCCTAATCAGATCGCGTCTGCTGAGCGTCTGGCTGCAGAGAATTACGATCTACAGGAAGCTGAGGAGGCACGACGCAAAGCGCAGCAGCAGAATGAACAGCAGGGCAAAAGCGCAGCCACTCAGATGGAGGCCAACGCCCAGAAAATTGCTGATTATAAGCAGCGCGCAGAAACTGCTGCCGGGGCAACACAGGATTTGTCACGCGAACAGGCCATGCTAAGGGCTGAGCAGTCTCTTAATAAAAGCGCTACGGCTGGGCAAATTGATGAAATAAGAAAATATGCTGCCGCAGAATGGGACGCAGCTAATGCTGTTAAGCAGCGCCAGCAGGCAGAGCAGGGGAAAAAATACGCAGAGCAGGAAATTGTAGCGGCAAAGATTATGCCTGATGCAGTCACCGGCGCTGTGGTAGATCCTTTAGCGCAAATCGATTTGCAGGAGCAGCAGAAACTGGCTGCTCTAGCCAAGTATCAACAGATAGATAAGCAGAATACTCAGCTATATGAAGATGCAAAGACAGCTATTCAAATTCAGGCGTCGAACGCAAGAAGAAAGATAGCGATTGACGAAGCCAACGCTCAAGCCACTGCTATAGGCGCAATCCTTGGTTCAGCCTCACAAGGTTTTGATAGCCTTGCGACAATGATTCAAAACACTTCTGGGAAAAGTAGCGGCGCGTATATTGCAATGTTTGCCGCGGCAAAAGCGTTTGCCATAGCACAATCGACCCTTAGCCTCAACACGGCGATTATGCAAGCCATGGCCGATCCGACTGCTCTTACGCCAGCACAAAAAATGGCGAACTACGCAGCCATCGCCTCGGCCGGTGCTTCCCTGCTTTCGAATATTGCAAGTGTCAGCATGAGTGGCGGTCGTCGCTACGGCGGTACGGTTTCTGCTGGTAACGCCTATCGTGTCAACGAGGATGGCCGTTCTGAAATCTTCCAGACCGCCGGGGGGCAGCAGGCATTCATCCCGAACCAGTCAGGGAAGATTATTCCTGCTGATAAGGCCGGAGGTGGTGGGTCGTTTAATCCTGTAATGAACCTCACGATAAATACTACGGGAGGAATTGGTGATGAGGAGATCGCAAGGCTTCGTAAAGTGTGGAACAACGACATGCTGAAGATGATGGTAGACCAGAGTACTCGTCCGAACGGTTTACTGCAGGGAAGGAGGAAATAAGCGGCATTTAGCCGCTTGTTAATCACTCCGGCTTCAATGTCGCAATGTCGATCATTTCCATTGCTGATTTTTTAATATCCTCAAGGTGATGCGCTAGATCTCCACTAGTTGCAATCATTTCATTAGTCATGTTTTCCGTAATGTCTTTTAAGACCTGCTGCTTTTCAGCATTCATTAAGGCAATCATATTTTGAACCACGATTTTGATCGCCATGATGTCTTTCTGAGCTTGGCTAACATTGTCCATTTTTAAGTCCTTGGTTGATAGTGATTGTCGAGATTTGATTATACAACGGAGGCTAAAGTGCCAGAAGTTTTTACGTGGACACCACAGCGAGCCTATCAGGTTGAACGTACCCCAAACGTAGCCGTTGTTAAGCTCGGTGACGGCTACGAGCAGCGACAGGTGAAGGGTATCAATCCACTGATGGATAAATACTCCCTGACCTTCAGGGGGGTAGGCGGTGTCTGCCGGAGTAATTCTGCCAAGGATGCTGAGGCGTTCCTAAAAGCACGGGGCGCGGTTGAATCCTTCTACTGGACGCCATCAGATACCGGAGTGCAGGCGCTGTTTGTCTGCCGATCCTGGAATATGACAAAGACCGGGCCGCTGTTTGAACTGACGGCCACTTTTGAACAAGTACCACGATAAGCCGAAAGGCGGGAGACAGTTATGACTTTAGAACAACGTGTTGAAGAGTTAGAGGCTATGGTTGATTCAATGAAAGCACAGATGGAAGAAGTTATTAGCGCTCACACCTGTGCTTATAATCAAATCACTGCGAAATTAGATCAAATTGCCGTAATTCAAGCTGAACGCAAGGCTTGAATAGCAAGTTTTTCAATCTCACCGATGGTTTTATTCTTTATCTCATCTGGCGCTATATCTAGGTTTACCGAATGAAATTGGTCATTAGGGCCAATCAAATTAGCTTTTAATATAAATGTATTTCCGGCGACCGCAAAAGAAATAAAGTCAATAGCGTTTAATTTCAATTCTGACATTATTTTTCCTTTATCAGAGGTAATCAGCCATCCCCCTTCGATGGTTACGTCAGTGTCCCACCACTGACGGGCTGAGCTTACACGTTAACCAGGGTTATCAGTAAGCAACATCCTGATATTCAAACAGTAGCCACCACTTGGTGGCTTTTTTTATGGGAGTTTGCCGTGCGCGACATACCAGCCAGTATGATTATTGATAGCGTCGACGCCGGAGTAGGCGCGTTTATCGACCTGTTCGAAGCCGACCTGCAACCCTTTGGCGGAGACCTTATCCGGTTCCATTCCGGCACCAATGGATATTACGGAAATGTGATCTGGAAGGGGAATCAGTATCAGGCATACCCGATAGCAGTCGAAGGGTTCGAGTCAAAGAACGAAGGCACATATGCCCGGCCAACAATGGTGGTGGCGAACGTCACGGGTTTACTGACGGGCATAAACCATGACTTCGACGACATGCTTGGGGTGGTGATCACCCGCCGTCAGGTTCCGGTGAAATACCTGGACGCGGTGAACTTCCCCAATGGCAACCCTGACGCAGATCCGACGCAGGAAGCGGTTTCCCGCTACGTTGTTGAGGAGATGACGGAAGAGACGTTAGAGCAGGTCACTTACACGCTGGCGACGCCGATTGACTGCGATAACGCCATCATCCCGGCGCGAACTATCCTTGCAGACGTATGTCAGTGGCAGTATCGGGGTGTTGGGTGCGGCTATGACGGCCCCCCTGTTGCAGACGAGCGCGACAACCCAACCACTGACCCGGCGAAGGACAAATGCTCTCACCGCCGTAGCGGCTGCCGCTTCCGTTATCCACGACCGGAACCAATGCCAATCAGCAGCTTCCCCGGCTCTCAGAAGGTTTCATGATGCAGGAATTACTCGATTATGCGGCATCGTCGCAGGATGAGGTGTGCGGCTTAATCCTGGATGGCGGGCAGTTGTTCCGCTGTCGGAATGTTCACCCGGAGCCTGGAAAGCACTTCCGAATCAGTGATGATGAGTGGCTGGCGGCCGAGGAGGCTGGAGAGGTGACTGCGGTATTCCACTCTCACCCAATGAACAGCCCGGTACTGTCCGGATCCGACCGTAAATGCCAGGTTGCATCGGGCCTTCCATGGGTGCTGGCCTGTAACGGGAAAATCAGAACGTTCAGGCCGTTGGATTACCTTTTGGGGAGGCGGTTCGAGCACGGAGTGACTGATTGTTACACGCTATTCCGTGATGCGTATCACCTGTGTGGCATTGACCTCCCTGACTTCGAAAGGACGAATGGCTGGTGGCTGAGAGGGGAGAACCTTTATCTGAACAACATGTCGCGCAATGGCTTCAATCAGGTATCGCCGGGAGAAGCGCTGCCAGGTGACGTAATAATCAGGCAACCATTCCCCGGAGCTGACCCTTGCCACGCAATGATTCTGCTCGATGACAATATGGTTCTTCACCACGATTGCTCAGGGCATTTAAGCCGGAGAGAGCAAATGCGCCCGGCATACGTTAAGCAGATGCATTCCATATGGAGACATGAACAGTGCTCATCTTTAAATTTGCAGGGCATTTACGCCGACATTTCCGCAAAGTCGAGCTGAGCGTTGATACCCCTGCCCAGGGCATTCGTCTTTTGCTTGCTCAGAATCATGAGTTCAAAAAAGCATTCCTGAACGCCAGAGTAAGAATGCGAGTGGCGGGTGAGGATGTTGAAACGTCTTCGGTGCAGTGGCACATGGATCGGCGCCTGAAGGATGGCTCTGTAGTGCTGTTTGTCCCGGTGATTGAGGGGGCGGGACTTGAGACCAGTACGATAGTTCTCATTGCCTCACTGGTGCTGTCTGCCGCCTCGGTTGCTTACTCCATCTACATGTCCCGGAACATGAAAAGCAAAACTTCAGCGGAAGCGGCCGAAACAAACACCCTCACGAATAACTCGTTTACCAGTGCAGAAAACAGGGTCGGACAGGGGCATCCTGTCCCCATACTCCTCGGCGAGATGGAGGTCGGCAGCAACGTAATAAGTCTCGGGATCGACACATCTAATAATTCCGACTGGGAAGAATCAATCAGCTAAGGTGGCGCTATGTCTTCAGGTGGCGGTAAAGCATCAACCCCAAAACTACTCGACGATAACCTCAAATCAAAACAATTCTATCGGGTACTGGATCTGATATCTGAGGGGCCAATCGCGGGCCCGGTGGATCAGGAGCACCTGTCTTCATTCAAGCTGAATAAGACGCCTATCACTGACTCGAACGGTAATGTCAACGTGAACGGCATTAGTGTTGCCTGGCGACCTGGATCGGAAACTCAGGAGCCAATCAACGGCTTCTCTGCAATCGAAGCGACGACCATTGTTAACACTGAGGTCACTTACGATACCCCGCTGGTTAGAACCGTGACAGATCAGAACGTGACCCGCGTTCGTTTTAACATCGGCGTCACCGGGCTCATGGAGCAGGACTCCAAGGGTAACCAGAAAAACACCTCTGTAACGATGGTTATCGAGACCAGAACTGGCTCGTCGGGCTGGGTCATGGAGAAGACGGTGACGATTACAGGGAAAATCTCTGGCGAGTACCTTGAGGCGCACGTCATTGATGCCCCCGACACCAAACCGTTTGATATCCGCGTTCGCCGCATTACGCCTGACAGCAGCAGCGATTTGCTGTCAAACGAGACTGTTTGGAACAGCTACAGCGAGATCACCGACGACAACCTTAGCTATCCGTTCTCTGCTGTTGCCGGCTCAGTCATCGACCGTGACCAGTACACCGACACGCCGAGCCGCACATATCATCTTCGCGGGCTGATCGTTGACGTACCGGATAACTACGAGCCAATTGCCAGAACTTACTCCGGGCTGTGGACGGGGGGCTTCAAAAAGGCATGGACTAACAACCCGGCGTGGCTGTTCCGTGAGCTGGCGAAAAACACCAGATTTGGCCTGGCGAAACGCGCCGGATACATCGATGTTGACGATGGTGCACTCTACATTCTGTCGCAATATTGCGATCAGCTTGTAGATGATGGGTATGGCGGCAAAGAGCCACGCATGACGCTCAACGCCTACATCACAGAGCAGGCGAGTGCGCGAGACATTCTCGACAAGATAGCGAGCATGTTCCGTGGCATTGCGCTGTGGGACGGCCTGCGCCTGTCCGTAATGCTGGACGCTCCACAGGATCCGATTGCGACAATCACGAACGCCAACGTTGTGAATGGCGAGTTCAAACGAAGCTCTGTAAAGCGTTCAGAGAAATACAATGCGGTTGTAGTGTCCTGGACTGACCCCGACAACGGATGGGAGCAGGTGAAAGAGTACGTTTCCGACGATGAGATGATAGCCAAAGGGAACTACAACGAAACCACTCTGGAGGCGTTTGGCTGCACCTCTCGCGGACAGGCATGGCGGGCAGGTAAATGGCTGCTGGAAACAGCAAAGCGTGAAAGCAGCAGACTGTCTTTCCAGATGGCACGCGATGCTATCCACTTCACGCCGGGTGATATCGTTGAGGTCATGGATAATGACTACGCAGGAACTCGCCTCGGGGGGAGAATTGTTTCTCATTCCGGGAGGGTGATAACGGTTGACGCGGTTGATTCCTCGGTAGTAACGGACGGCTCCACTATGTCGATTATGGGGAGGGACGGAAAGTTCTCTCGCTATGAGATTGATGGCGTTAACGGAAACAACGTCACACTCAAAAACGAACCTGAATGGGTGAGGGCGGGAACTGTATTTGCCATTTCAACCGCAAGCGTTGCGATTCGCCTTTTCCGGATACTGAGCGTTGCCGAAACGGAAAACAACTCCGTATACAGCATAACGGCCTCATTGCACGACCCCAACAAACAGGCCATCGTTGACGAGGGTGCAGTGTTTGAAGTTCCCAGCGATACGCTGAACGGCTACCGCGTGCCTAACGTGGAAAACCTGCGAATCCTGAACACAAACACCGAGACCGTCCAGGTTACAGCAACGTGGGAGACGGCAACCACTACTAAAAAGCTGGTGTTTGAGCTGTACATCTACAGTGCTGATGGGAAGCTGGTATCTCAGTACGAAACTGACCAGTTCCGGTATGAGTTTTACGGCCTTGCTGCCGGTAGCTACACGCTCGGCGTTCGTGGGCGCAATGAAAACGGGATGAAAGGCGCCGAAACTCAGGTGAGTCTTATTATAGGCGCGCCAAAGGCTCCTAACTCCGTTCAGTGGATACCTGGCCCACTTCAGGCCACTTTAGTTCCGGTCATGTCTGTTACTGCCACATCTGATACTTCTTTTGAATTTTGGTACGCAGGTGAGACTCCGATTCCATTGTCCGACGACATTGAGAATAAAGCTCAATTCCTTGGCCGTGGCAATCAGTGGACCATCCAAAAACTTAAGTTTGACCATGTTTATTACGTTTATGTTCGAACTCGTAATGCATTTGGCGTTTCAGGATTTGTAGAGGCTTCTGGAAAACCAACGGACGACTTCAGTGATATCACCGATGCAATCCTGGAGGAGATTAAAGAGACTGATACGTTCAAAGACATGATCGAGAACGCGGTAGACAGCAGCGGAAAACTGGCAGAACTGGCTGATGCAATCAAAGAGAACGCAGACGGCCTTGCTGCTGCGGTTGGCTCGAACAAGCAGACCGCTGAAGCAATCATCGGAAACGCGCTGGCTATTGCCGATGTTGTCGTGCGCCAGACAGCCCAACAGGGCGCTAACTCTGCGACCTTCGAACAGCTCCGGGAGGTGATCGCCACTGAGACAGAGGCTCGCGTCACGGATGTTACCCGTCTTGAGGCAAAAACTGAGCAGAACGAGGCGGGAATTACCGAGGTAAGGCAGGCTCTGTCAGATGAAACGCAGGCGAGGGCGACAGCTGTCGACCAGCTTACTGCGAGTACTCAGGTCATTTCTGATAAAGCTGATTCGGCTTCGAGTAAAGCTGACGCTGCATCAGGTAAGGCAGATGCGGCTGAACAAGCCAGCTCGCAAAATACCGCTGATATCACCACGTTGCGACAGGTTGTCACCGACACGACTTCATCAATGGCATCCCGCCTGGAGGAGCTGGGAGCAAGAACCGATACTGCCAGCGGCGGCATTCAGAATAACGCTATCGCGCTAATAACGAGTACGCTGGCGCAGGTTAATCAGCGGATGACACTCAGCGCGCAGTACGGTGACAGTAAGGCCAGCATCGATCGCATTGACAGCGCCATGGCAAGCGACAGGGAGGCCACGTCGAGTTCACTGCTGAGGTTGGAGACGGATGTCAACGGCAACAAAGCATCCATCAACAGCCTGAACCAGACGTTCTCGAATTATCAGCAGGCCACGGCCACGCAGATAAACGGCATCACGGCGACCATCAACGGGCACACTTCAGCGATCAGCACTAACGCTCAGGCGATAGCAAACGTTAGTGGTGACCTGAAGGCGATGTACAGCATCAAGGTTGCCGTGGACGCGAATGGAAAGCAGTATGCCGCCGGAATGGGGATCGGTGTAGAAAACACTCCATCGGGCATGCAGTCGCAGGTGCTATTCCTGGCGGATCGCTTCGCCGTCATGGCGCAGGCGGGGGGAGCGGTTACACTGCCGTTCGTTATCCAGAACGGGCAGGTGTTTATCCGGGAAACCTTCATTCAGGACGGCACCATCGGCAACGCCAAGATTGGCAACTACATCCAGTCCAATAACTATGTCGCTGGCTCAGTCGGATGGAGGCTGGATAAGGGCGGTACGTTTGAGAACTACGGTTCGACAGCTGGTGAGGGGGCAATGAAACAGACAAACCAGACAATCAGCGTGCGGGATTCCAACAATGTGTTGAGGGTGCAGATCGGGAGAATCACGGGCACATGGTAACGGGAGGCCTCTTACGGGGCCTCTTTTTTTCAGGAGAACTGGATGGCGGAATATGGTGTTCAGACATGGGACGCATCAGGCAAGGTAAACAACTATGGCGTTAAGCCTGTCAGCGTTTGTGGCTATCTCCAGCTGGCCCAGAACCAGAAAACAGGCTCTTACACCGTAGCGCTTCCACCGGGTTGCAGGCTGACCTATTTTCAGAGCATGAACGGCGATCAGTTTGGTACGAGTCGGAGGAAGATCACCATTTCGGGGGGAACAGCAACAGTGTCAGCAGCAGGCGATACCGACTACTCAGCAGGGACTGAGCCTGCGGCAGCGGCTTATCTCATTTTCCAGATCGAGAGGGCATAAATGGCGGAGTATGGCGTTTTACTGACGACCACGAGCGGGGAAGTATGGGTGACCGCGAACAGCTCGCCAATCGCTCTTCAGGCGCGAAAGACAGCGGCACTTCAGGGAACATCGGGGTTCAATACCAAAGTGACGCACACATTCCCCGCAGGCCAGCCTGTTGTCGCCTTCGTTCATTGCACGGTTGAGGTCGAAATCACTCAGACGATAAGCGGGAACACCATCACGATTGATTTTCTCAGACCGAATGCAACCGGCACAGCGTACGTTTATTTTTTCTCTATTTTCCCGCAGACAAAGCCAGACTACGGGCTGGCTGTGTGGGATGCATCAGGGACGCTGATTTTAACAAACGAAACGCGCACGCTGAGCGATGTTGTCACCCTCGGTAACGCCGGGGTGGATGGCAGCTCAGGATACAACATCAATACAACTCTGGCGGGGAAGTGGGCCTGTATGCCTGCCATGCTGGGGCTAATTACCGGGGTTATATCGGCTGGCGGTCAGCCGCAGCCATACTCGGCCATATACAAGAGCATGGCAAAACTTGAGGGAAGCAATACGCGGATATTCGCCAGGCCGCAGACAACCCCCGGCGGCAACCTTCAGAACGTTACGTATTCGAATCTGAGGAACGTGATTATGGCCATTAACTGCGCCAATTATGATTGATCGTTTTGAACGATCAATTTCGAATAATTGATCTACCAAATCAATTATATCCATTTGATTCATATTGTTATTGTGTAGCTTCATGAATGCCCTGGGATATAACCACTATGAAAAATATGATTCTTTGCCTGGCGGTAGCGGTATTGCTCTCGGGTTGCGCTGGCGTTATTGAGAAGCAGCAACCAGTATGCACCGGAACAGCCCTGGTTGGCGGACAGGAAAGCAGCGTCCAGATCTACGGAGTCCGCAAGCAAAATAATCAGACGCAGTACCGTGCCGGTTATCCCTTTAACTGGTCATGGGTGAGCGCCAACACGTTCACCAGCACCACCTGTCACTAACCCATTCAGTTTTGAACAAACCCCGCTCCGGCGGGGTTTTTTATTGCCTGGAGAAAACATGATTTATACCACTGGCACTATCGCCATCAGCGGAAACACCCTTACAGGTACCGGCACAAACTTCACTGCTGCTGGTTCTCTTATTCGTAACGGCTGTACCGTTATTGCTATGACCAGCCCTGTGCAGGTATTTCAGATTACCGCGATTGGAAGCGCAACAAGTCTCACCGTAACGCCAGCAGCTAACCCAACTGTTCCCGCTGGAACCCGGTTTGCCATTCTTCTGAGTGACAGTCTGAGCGTGGATGGGCTGGCGCAGGATATCGCTGAAACCTTCACGATGTACCAGCGCAACATGAGCGGGTTCGCTGACGTGATGAACAGTTCCGGAGATGTCACTATTACAATTAACGGCGCTGCCGTAAAAGTTCCCGGTCAAAAATCCCTGGCGAAGAAAGGTGATAACAATGACATTTCCAGTCTCAGCGGCCTCACTACGGCGCTTAGTATCAGCCAGGGGGGAACAGGGGGCAAGACAGCGGCTGATGCTCGCACAAACCTCGGTTTAGGAAGTAGCGCAACAAGAAATGCATACAGTAATTCGGGTGATATGCTTTCCGTAGGCGATTTTGGTATTGGCACTTCTGCGAGTTTTGATGACTGGGGAGATGTCACAGCATCAGGCTTTTTTCAGAGCGCCTCAAATTCGCCCCTGTCGGGTACTAATGTTGTTGGATTCAAATCTCGACTCGATGGTGCAACGCAAACAAGCATTGGTGGCCGAAACTCTCGTTTTTTTGCTCAGAGCCATGCAGGCGGTGCAGTGCAGGGATGGCGAGAGATAACTACGACCGCCGTATCGGATATAACGCTCAAAACTGACGTTGTTTACGATGACGGTTCCTCGTCCTGGGCGAACATCGAATCGATGAAGCCCGTAACTTTTCGGTTTGTACGGGACGAAACAGGTCATTTACGCAGGGGGTTTATTGCGCAGGAGCTTGAGAAAATAGACCCGCAATATATTAAACGTGTCAACGGGGCTGTTAATGAGGACGGCACCCTGAGAGAGATTTTGACTCTGGACACAAATCCTCTGCTCATGGATGCTTTGGTTGTAATCAAGACCCTTATTGACAGGGATGCTGAAAGAAAAGAAGAAATATCAAGCATCCGTGAGATCTTAAAATCGCTCCAGGATTTTGTGGGATATCACCAACTGAAGAACATCTAAAATGTCGGTTTGGGAACATCGGCAATAAAGGATGCTCAGTCATCTACTACTGATGCCACTGGCGGGTCTGTTTTAATCAATGGGGCATGGGGACTTGGCGTTGGGGGAGTCAATTCGATTTCCTGGAGTGATTTGGCGCGTCAGGGAAGATCCTCCTTTGTTGCGGCCATAGAGCTTAACCCAAAGGGCTACCGCTACCTGAGAACAGACAGCTTTATAGAAAAGTTGCGTAGTTTTAACTGGCACTTCACCCGAGCCGACGCCAATGCATGGATAGAGCGCAATCAGCCAGGCTTCGCTGACAAGACGACAGACGGTAGCGACAACAGGTACTGGGTCCTGCGTAACATGGGGAGGGTGCACTGATGGGATTTCCTTCACCGGCGGCTGATTTCGTAGCACCGCGTTTATCTCCGGAAATTATCTGCGGGATCGGCATGGACAGCCGCATCCTCGAAACCTCGTCTGGCTTTGCGGTTATCGAGCCGTGCACCAGACTGGTACAGAATCAGGTTCTGCTAATCCTCAGCGGCGGACGGACTCAGTTTGCCAGAGTCATGGGCAGGGCGCTGATTTGTGATGATGGTGAAGCGATAGAGGGGGAGGCTGCGGAAGAGGTTGAGGTGATGGGGCGGGTGACATTCTTCATCAACAGCGTGATGCAGGATGACAGGGTGGTGTGATGGGGCATGGGTGGGGCATAAAGTTACCGCGAAACGACGTTAGTTCATTGCACATGACAAATCGTATCGCGGCAACATAGCAGAAGTTACCGCACATCAATCCAACATCAAGCCACTTCGTTAAAAGACTTAATAGTCTCCAGATGAAGATCGCCTGAAGTACCGGATTTCCCAGGAAAGGGATCAGAGTAATGACGTCATGACTGCTTAACGAGCTGCCGATCCCCAGCATAATCCCGCAAAAAGAGAGAAGCGCCACGGGCAGCATAAAGGTTTTACCCAGTTGCTGGAAAAACTCCCACAGCGATATTTTTTGCGCTGCTTTCGTCGTCATAAAACGACTCCTTAAATGGTAGAAAGAGATTTAACGACCTCGATGGGGCGAGAAGATAAAACGTTTTATCAAACTTTAGTGCGCGCTAAATCACATTCTCAGGCTTTTACTGGTAGTATAAAGATAACGTATTGATAAAACGTTTTAGCGATCTCATTATCAAGGAGTCACGCCACCACATGGCTGTAGCGAAAAAGATCACCATCAACGATGTCGCGCTGGCGGCGGGGGTTTCCGTCAGCACCGTTTCGCTGGTATTAAGCGGGAAGGGGCGCATCTCTCCTGCAACGGGTCAGCGCGTCAACGAGGCCGTTGAGCAGTTGGGCTTTGTGCGTAATCGCCAGGCGTCGGCGCTGCGCGGTGGGCAAAGCGGGGTGATAGGGCTGATCGTTCGCGATCTCGCGTCGCCGTTTTATGCAGAACTGACCGCCGGGCTGACCGAGGCGCTTGAAGCGCAGGGGCGAATGGTTTTCCTGCTCCACGGTGGGCGCGAACCGGAGCAACTGCTCTCCAGGCTGGATTTGCTGCTGACGCAAGGGGTGGATGGGGTGATCGTGGCCGGCGCGTCCGGCGTGGGCAGTGCATTGTGTGAGCGCGCGGCGCAGAAAGGCGTACCGCTGGTGTTTGCGTCGCGCGCCAGCTATCTCGACGAAGCCGATACCCTTCGGCCAGATAACATGCAGGCCGCGCAAATGCTGACCGAGCATCTTATTCATCGCGGCCATCAGCGCATCGCCTGGCTCGGCGGTAAAAGCTCGTCCCTGACGCGTGCCGAGCGGGTGGGCGGTTACTGCTCCACGCTCATCAAATATGGCCTGCCGTTTCACAGCGAATGGGTGGTGGAGTGTGAATCCAGCCAGAAAAAAGCCGCGGAAGCCATCGGCACGCTGCTTCGCAACAGCCCGACGATCAGCGCGGTGATTTGCTATAACGACGTTATTGCGATGGGGGCGTGGTTCGGTTTGATCCGCGCCGGACGCCAGAGCGGTGAGGGCGGGGTAGAAACGTTCTTCGGCCATCAGGTGGCGCTGGGGGCGTTTGCAGATGTCGGTGAAAATGCGTTAGACGATCTCCCCATCGTCTGGGCGACGACGCCGGCTCGTGAAATGGGGTACACCCTGGCAGAACGAATTATGCAGCGCATTGAAAATACGGACGTGCAGGCCGGGCATCAGATTGTGGCTGCGCGCTTAGTGACGGTGAAGTAACCGCTTTGCATGCACGGGCCTACAACGGCTCAGGATCGGAGGCCGGGCAAGCGTCAGCGCCACCCGGCAATAAAAAACCCCTCATGTGAGGGGTTTTTCGTTTACTGCTGCGGTACTGCCGGCGGCGCAGCCGGTTCAGCCGGTTCAGGCATGCCCAGCGTCGGCATACCAAACATACCGACAAACTCTTCCAGCGGCATTTTGTCGCCGTTGAGCGTCACCTGGCCATTAGCATATTGCAGGCTGGTGGAAATGGTGTTGTCTTCCACCTTCGTGATGCGGAACATCTGGCCCATCGCCGCCAGGCCTTTCACCTGTTGGTTTGCCAGTTTACCTGCATCTTCTTCACCATACCCTTCGAGTTTCGCAATCTGCGTCATGAACTCGGTTGCCATATCCATCGGGATGGTCAGCTTGCTGTCGAGCGATTTCACGCTGCGGTCAACTTCCTGCGCGAGGGTCTGCGGCTCGCTGGTCGTGGCTGCCGGATCCTTCAGGAACAGCGACAGGTTGAAGCTGGTTTCACCTTTGCTGTTTTTCCAGCTCAGCGGCGCAACGGTGATCACCGGCTCGCCCTTCAGCAGGATCGGCAGGTTATTAAACAGCACCGTTATCGCCTGCTGCTGGTAAGCCTGTGGGTTCTGTTGCAGGGCGGCATCGGTCAGCAGAGCCTGGCTCTCTTTACTGTATTTCTGACTGAATTCGTGCCACGCCTGGCCGTCAATGTTGCCGATTTTCAGGGACAACTTACCGGTACCCAGATCCTGATTCTGTACTTTCAGGCTTTTCAAGCTGTAATCCAGCTGGGTGTTGATGCTTTTACCGTCTTTGGACACGTCAGACTTACCGTCCAGATCCATGCCTTCAAGCACCGCCATCTCTTTGCCTTCGATCGCAATGGCGATCTTATCGAGGCTCAGTTTCTGGTCGCCGATACGCTCATCAAAATCAGTCATACGGCTATTGCCGCTGGCTTTCAGGTTGTTGAAGGTAAGCTGCACCTTCTGGTTATATTCATTGACTGAATTCACCAGGCCGCTGGCGGCATCGCCGGTCAGGGAGACATTCTTGCCGTCGCGATCGGCATCAAGCTGGAAATTACCGCCGCTGAAGGCGACTTTATCAGTGCCTTGTTCGTAATTCAGGGCTTTCAGGTCGATGTCGGAATGCGTATCACCGGCATAGCTGATGCGGGTATTGATCTCAAACGGCGACTCATTTTTCGCCATATCGAAAATCGGCTTCGTCACCTCGTTATTCACCAGTACGGTTCTGGCGGATGCCATAGAGGGGATCAGGTTAAACTTTTTCAACTGCGCCAGCGGGAACGGACCGTGGCTGACCATTTCATCCAGCACCACGCTCTGGCCCGGTTTCAGCCAGGCGTTCTGATTACCCGCAACCGGCTTCACCACCACCTGCATATGGCTGGTAAACACGCCACGCTGGTAGTTCTGATAGCTCAGCTCCAGACCTGCTTCAGGCGCGCTGCGCTTAATCTCGCTGTTTGCCTGCGTCATCATCTCTGCCAGACGGCTTTCCAGCTGTTTCCCGGTATACCAGGAAGCACCCGTCCAGATCACGCCTAAAGCAACAATCACTCCTACCGCTACGACCGATTTTTTCATTGCGATTATCCCTAAAATGAAACCAGGCGGTTAAAACCGCCTGGTGTTACAACGCCTGTTACTAGCTTAGCAAGAGTTGTTAAAAAATTCAGTAAGTCCCTAAAGCTTATTAAAAACACGCGCCAGGCGACCGGTGCCGCTCACCCGGACAGGCGACTCGTTTGCTGCGACAAAGGCGGATTCACCCGGTTTGAGCACCAGACGCTCGCTATCTTTGTGCAACGTCGCTTCGCCTTCCACACAGAACAGGAGCGCGGCGCTCTCCTGTGCAATGGCGGTTTCGTCTGCGCTGAGGTCGTGCAGGGAGAAGGCAAAATCGTCAACCGGAATCGGGAAGTCCAGCTCTGCGCCGTTTTTCACCGGCTGAGTAAGCAGCTCCGCAGCAGGTTTCGCCACAAACTTCACGTTGGCAACCAGCTCAGGGATGTCGATGTATTTTGGCGTCAGGCCCGCGCGCAGTACGTTATCGGAGTTAGCCATCACCTCCAGTGCCACGCCGTTGAGGTAGGCGTGCGGGGTTTCAGCGAACAGGAACATCGCTTCGCCCGGGTTGAGCTTCACCACGTTCAGCAGAAGCGGAGAGAAGAGACCGCTGTCGTCCGGATAAAACGCGGAAATTACGCGAATGGTGTCCCATGGCTCACCCTGCTGGCTGTTCAGCGCGGCTTTCAGCACCGCCAGCGCGTGTGATTTTTCCTCGCCCTGCATATTCAGCAGGCTGGCAAACAGCTCGCTCAAGGCTTCTGCGTTCGGGTTTTCCAGGAAGTGGGCGATCGCGTTGTGAGCCCCGGCGACCGGTTGCAGCAGGGAGATGATCTCGGAAAACTCGCGGAAGGCATTCATCGCCAGAAAAGGGGTGAGGGCGAAAACCAGTTCCGGCTTGTGGTTAGGATCTTTGTAGTTACGCTCTGCGGCGTCTAACGGAATACCGGCGGCATTTTCTTTGGCAAAGCCCAGCTCAGAGGCTTTTTTGTTCGGGTGAACCTGAATGGAGAGCGGCTGGTCGGCGCACAATACCTTGAACAGAAACGGCAGCTCACCAAAACGATTCGCCACTTTATCGCCGAGCAGTGCGGCTTTGTCGGCGTCGATGACGTCACGCAGGCTGCGAACCTGACCGCTGGCATCTTCAATTTTTGAGCTGCTCTTCGGGTGCGCGCCCATCCACAGCTCTGCCATCGGCAGGTTGTCCGGGTTGGCGATACCGTAGAGATCCGTTAACGCAGTTTTACTTCCCCAGGCGTAGTTTTGCACTGAGTTGATGAGTTTTTGCATTATCAAGCCCTGATTCATATGTGGAATTAACTCCGCGTATTAAAGCAATAAACCGAATGGAAGTAACCTGCGGATGTAAAAAGTCGTACTAGTCTCAGTTTTTGTTAAAAAATTGTGTAGGATAAGCTGACTCGCTTTTAAGCCGGGCAGCGGAACATCTGCCCTGAATAAACAGACCGAAGCAGTAAGTGAGAGAACAATGTCGAATAAACCCTTCCATTATCAGGATCCTTTCCCCCTCAGTCAGGATCAGACCGAGTATTATCTGTTAACCCGCGATTACGTTACTGTCTCTGAGTTTGAAGGGCAGGAGATCCTCAAAGTTGACCCGCAGGCGCTGACGTTGCTGGCGCAGCAAGCCTTCCATGATGCTTCCTTTATGCTCCGTCCGGCGCATCAGCAGCAGGTTGCTGATATCCTGAGCGACCCGGAAGCCAGCGAGAACGATAAGTACGTTGCCCTGCAATTCCTGCGTAACTCTGATATCGCGGCGAAAGGCATTCTGCCGACCTGCCAGGACACCGGTACGGCGATTATCACCGGTAAAAAAGGCCAGCGAGTCTGGACCGGCGGCGGTGACGAAGCGGCGCTGGCGCGCGGCGTTTACAATACCTACACCGAAGACAACCTGCGCTATTCGCAAAACGCGGCGCTGGATATGTACAAAGAGGTGAACACCGGCACTAACCTGCCTGCGCAGATTGACCTCTACAGCGTCGACGGTGACGAGTACAAATTCCTCTGCATCGCCAAAGGCGGCGGTTCAGCCAACAAAACCTATCTTTACCAGGAAACCAAAGCGCTGCTTACCCCGGGCAAGCTGAAAAACTACCTAGTCGAGAAGATGCGTACCCTCGGCACCGCGGCCTGCCCGCCGTACCATATCGCATTTGTGATTGGCGGTACGTCTGCCGAAAGCACCCTGAAAACCGTTAAGCTGGCCTCAACCAAATACTACGATGGCCTGCCAACGGAAGGTAACGAACATGGTCAGGCGTTCCGAGACGTGCAGCTTGAGCAGGAACTGCTGGCCGAAGCGCAGAACCTGGGGCTGGGCGCGCAGTTTGGCGGCAAATACTTCGCGCATGACATTCGCGTGATCCGCCTGCCGCGCCACGGTGCTTCCTGTCCGGTGGGGATGGGCGTTTCCTGTTCAGCGGACCGTAACATCAAAGCGAAGATCAACCGCGACGGCATCTGGATCGAGAAGCTGGAGAACAACCCGGGCAAATACATCCCTGAAGAACTGCGTAAAGCGGGCGAGGGGGAAGCGGTTCGCGTGGACCTGAATCGTCCGATGAAAGAGATTCTGGCGCAGCTTTCGCAGTATCCGGTCTCGACGCGCCTTTCCCTGAACGGGACGATTATCGTGGGCCGCGACATCGCCCATGCGAAGCTGAAAGAGCGCCTGGACAACGGCGAAGGGCTGCCGCAGTACATTAAAGATCACCCGATCTACTACGCAGGTCCGGCAAAAACGCCTGATGGATATGCTTCCGGCTCGTTAGGCCCAACCACGGCGGGCCGTATGGACTCCTACGTCGACCAGTTACAGGCCAACGGCGGCAGCATGATCATGCTGGCGAAAGGCAACCGCAGCCAGCAGGTGACGGACGCGTGCCACAAGCACGGCGGCTTCTACCTCGGTAGCATCGGTGGCCCGGCGGCGGTGCTGGCGCAGGGCAGTATCAAGAGCCTTGAGTGCGTGGAGTACCCGGAACTGGGTATGGAAGCGATCTGGAAAATTGAAGTGGAAGACTTCCCGGCGTTCATCCTCGTGGATGACAAAGGTAACGACTTCTTCAAACAGATCCAGTCTTCCCAGTGTTCGGCGTGTGTGAAGTAATTCTGTAAATTGCCGGGTGGCGCTGACGCTTAACCGGCCTACATACTCGTAGGTCGGGTAAGGCGCAGCCACCACCCGACATCAAAAAGAGCGCACAAAGCGCCATAACGTTTCTCAGAAGTCATCAATACTTATCTCTTAAGCATGTGAGCAATCCCATCTTTGTTATCAAGGAGTAAGTAATGACAATGCATCGCCGCGAGAAAGACTCCATGGGCGCCATCGACGTCCCGGCCGACAAGCTATGGGGCGCACAAACCCAGCGTTCGCTGGAGCATTTCCGCATTTCGACAGAGAAAATGCCCGTCTCGCTAATCCAGGCGCTGGCGTTGACCAAACGCGCTGCCGCCAAAGTCAATCAGGATCTGGGCCTGCTGGATGCCGATAAAGCCACCGCCATCATCAATGCCGCCGACGAAGTGCTGGCGGGCAAACATCCCGACGAATTCCCCCTTGCCATCTGGCAGACCGGCTCAGGCACCCAGAGCAACATGAACATGAACGAGGTGCTGGCGAACCGCGCAAGCGAGCTACTTGGCGGCGTGCGCGGCATGGAGCGCAAGATCCACCCGAACGATGACGTGAACAAAAGCCAGAGTTCCAACGACGTGTTCCCGACGGCCATGCACGTGGCGGCCGTCATCGCAATCCACGAGCAGCTTATACCGCAGCTCAACGTGCTTAAATCTACGCTTAACGAGAAAGCGCAGGCCTTCCGCGACATCGTTAAAATTGGTCGTACGCACCTTCAGGACGCCACGCCGCTGACGCTCGGCCAGGAGATCTCCGGCTGGGTGGCGATGCTGGAGCACAACCTTAAGCATATCGACAACAGCCTGCCGCATCTGGCGGAGCTGGCGCTCGGCGGGACGGCGGTGGGCACTGGCTTAAACACCCATCCCGAGTACGCGGTGCGCGTGGCCGAAGAGCTCGCGAAGATTACCGGGCAGCCGTTTGTTACCGCTCCGAATAAATTCGAAGCGCTGGCGACCTGTGATGCCCTGGTGCATACCCATGGCGCGCTGAAAGGGCTGGCGGCCTCGCTGATGAAAATCGCCAACGACGTGCGCTGGCTGGCCTCCGGCCCGCGCTGCGGCATCGGCGAAATCAGCATTCCGGAAAACGAGCCGGGCAGCTCCATTATGCCGGGCAAAGTGAACCCGACGCAGTGCGAAGCCATGACCATGCTGTGCTGTCAGGTGATGGGTAATGACGTGGCGGTTAACGTGGGCGGCGCGTCGGGTAACTTCGAGCTTAACGTCTATCGTCCGATGGTGATCCACAACGTACTGCAATCGATTCGTCTGCTGGCCGATGGCATGGAGAGCTTTAACGAGCACTGCGCGGTGGGCATTGAGCCTAATCGCGAGCGAATCAGCCAGCTGCTGAATGAGTCTCTGATGCTGGTAACGGCGCTGAACACCCATATCGGTTATGACAAAGCGGCCGAAATCGCTAAAAAAGCGCACAAAGAGGGGCTTACCCTGAAAGCCTCTGCGCTGGCGCTGGGCTACCTGACGGACGCCGAGTTTGATGCCTGGGTCCGACCGGAAGCGATGGTGGGCAGCCTCAGATAATCACTGCGCCACATACAGGTGCAGCCGCGGAATAATCAGCTGTAGCGGCTGCGCCTGGGGTTTATAGCGATGCTGAACGTTTTCAGCATCGTAGTTCAGCAGTTCCCCGATATCCGGCACCACCGCACCCTGATCGGCATCATAGAGCGCAATCAGCGGCGTCGGGCAGGCGTATTGCACCTGCTTTTGTTGACCGGCATACCAGACACGGGCGATAGGCTGCACCTTCACCGGACGCTTTATTTTAAGACGGGTATCAGCTGGCAGGGAGGCAATGCTGTGGTACTCCTGCTCCAGTCGTTCAATCCACTGTTCCCGCGACCACGGGGCGACCGTTCGCGGCGATTTCAGGCTTTTTTCCAGCTGCGCCAGGATCTCGTCCCGCGCGAAATTTTTAATGATGTGCTTGTTGGCCCAGCCGAAGCGCAGCGTGGCGGGATGGCGCAGTACCGTCAGCGTGCGGTAGGCATTCAGGGTGATCAGCCCCGGAAGCTGGCGATGCACCCATTCAAAACGGGCAGCCGGTGCCAGCCCGGACTCAACGGTTACAATCTTCTCAAAGGCGGCTTTTAGCGTATTGATATGCGTAATCTGCGCCTCAATTCCTTCACGCGTTGCGGCATCCGTTTGCAAGCAGATGACGCCGGGCAGGCGAACGGCGGCCTTACTGCTGCGATTTTCGGACTGCTGCTGGATGAAAAGGCGACGATAGTGCTGCAACGTCATTTCCAGCGCCGCCTTGCCAACATGCTGCGTCACCTCAATGGTGTTCAGCGGGTCGTGCTCTGCGCCTTTTGCCACCTCGGGCAGGGAAAAGACGCGGGCGGCCAGCAGGCGGCAGTCCTGAAGTTGCCCCGTGAGGGTCAGTAACGCCTGCTCTATTTCCCGAAACGTGGTGTTAAGCCTTTCGATGAGATCGTAAGTTGTCATGGCAGCCCTTAATTAGTTACAACATACTATTGATATAGCACAACACGCCGGGTCAGGCCAGCGTGCGGTTTAGGTCAGGCAGGTACGGGAAGGGGAATGTTGTGATAGATCGGCCAGCTAAAGACGAACCGGGCCCCACCCAGCTCGCTCGCTTCGCAGCGAACCGAACCGCCCATCGCCTGGGCAATAGAACGGACAATAGCCAGCCCCAGACCACAGCCGCCGGTAGCCCTGTCGCGGCTGGGATCGAGGCGCACAAACGGCTCAAAAACTTTTTCACGCTCCGCCGGCTCAATGCCGGGGCCATCGTCTTCCACACACAGAATCGCCTGGCTTCCCTGCAAATCTAAACCTATGCGCAGCGTCGTTTCGCTGTAGCGCATGGCGTTGTTCATCAGATTATCCAGCACGCGTTCCATCAGGCGCATGTCCAGTGCGCCGTACGCGCCGGGGGTAATGGCTGTCAGCAGTTTTCGCTGAGGGTTAACGCTCTGCACATCGTTAATATGCGTCTGTAGCCAGACGGGGAGATCCGGTGTACTGAGGTGCAACTCCGTCTGAGGCCGATCGAGGCGGGCATAGGTCAGCAGCTCTTCAATTAGCGCTTCAAGCTGGCCAATATCCCGATTGAGCGCCTGCGATTCCGCCCCGGTGAGGTTCTCGCTCATCTCCAGGCGATAACGCAGGCGTACCAGCGGAGTGCGCAGTTCATGCGCAATGCCATCGATCAGCTGCTTCTTGCTGGCAATCAGGGCGTTGATGTTATCGGCCATCTGGTTAAAGGCAATACCGAGCCGGTCAAAACTGGAACCACTGTCGAAATGTATGCGTTCAGTTAAATGACCCTCCCCAAAACGCTGTGCGGCGGATTCCAGTTTCAGCATGTCCTGCCAGTGCGGTCGCATCCAGATGAATACAGGGAAAGCGAGCGAGATGGCAATAAAGCCCAGCAGGGCGAGATCCAGCAGGCGCATCTGGTGCAGGTAATAGAGATAGGGCACCGGCCCGACGGCCAGGACATAATGGCTGCGCGGAATACGCTGAATGAAGGTATATTTCTCGTCCAGCGCGACGATGTCTCCATCGCGCAGACGCTGCATCGCAGGCGGCGCTAAGTCAAAATCCTTCATGGGTTCGATACGCAGATCAAACGACAGATTCAGATCCAGCTCTTTTAACGTGCGCGCCCAGTCATGAGGTGGTATTTCTCGCAACTCGCTACGCATCAGGTAGAGCGAGCTTTTCATCAGATCGTCGAGGGATTGTCTGCCCGCGCGCTCTGCGGTGAATTTGTAGACCAGCCCGACCAGCATGGTCATCACCAGAAAGCAGACAAACAGCAGAAGGTAAAACTGCACAAACAGCTTTTTCATTAATCTCACCGAAACAGGGGCTTCACTACACGTCTTTTACCAGCAGGGTCGCCATGGGCGCAAGTCAGGCATGATGAGTTGAAAAGGGTAATTGTCGAGAGGTATTTCAGCGCGGCATCGCTTTATTCCATCAATGCCCGGAAAATCCGTTTACGTTTCAGTTAAACGAGTTTATTTACGATTGCGTATTATTGATCCGTAATAACAATGACAAAGGCCACCTGCGGGTGGCTTTATTTAATGGCGTTAACCAGCGAGAGGGATCCGGCACAAACGGTGCGACAGAAATAATTAGCGTTGTAACCTGAGCATTATCGATCTTCGTTAATGTCTGGATTTAGCTGTGCTGACAATCAGTGGATTCGTGGTAAACCCATGCGGGCATTTCCGCGCGTTGCAATGCACCGCGTATGTGCATATCTCTTCTTGCTGGTTTCGGTTGTATGGGCATGCCATCTTGTTTTTAATTTCACTCCACAACATCTCGTTATAAGGTGATATGTTATATATCGATATAGGCTTGAACACACCATTAATGAAGACGCCATTTTTTGTCGGATATATTCTGTCACCGGGGTACAAATAGACATCGCTTTCATACCAAATAATGAGTTTCAAGAACTTGAGGCCCAAGATGCTTGAATAAACGATTCCCGTGTTAGGACAAATTACCGAGCTAATGACTCTCCATGACATTGCTATACCTCTTTCATTAAATAATTGAGAGAGTATAAGGTTTAGCATGAGAATTAGATATCTGCAAACACGTAAGCTATTGAAAAAGATCGATATTATTTATACGGTTGCAACTATCCCCTTTGTTTTCAAAAGGATAAGATAATGATTAAAGCAATTGTAAAGATTATTTTTAGACCAATGTGCTTTTAAGTGACGGATTTTTGATCGATGATGGCGCCTGCACTGCTGAATATATATTGTACTACAGCACTGAAATACATTAGGAATACTTTTGTTTAGGCGAAAAATGCCCAGCGAAATAGCATACAAGGAAGGAATGAGAACAAGGGATATTTTATAACTGACGATGCATATAATCGATAACTTTCGACGGGTACTGATAATAATTCCGATGCATCGTGAGTTATTTTTCGAATATTCCTGTTTTGTTCCTTTTTTCAGGTTTCCCAGGCGTGCGGTGCAAACAGATAGCCCTTATTGCGTACGGTTTTAATGCGGTAAGGTTCCGTGGCGTTATCCAGCAGTTTTTTACGCAGACGCGAAATCGCCACATCAACGCTACGATCCATTCCGTCGTAACTTACGCCGCGCAGATTTTTCAGTAATGCATCCCGGTCCATAATTTGACCGGCATGGGTTGCCAGCTCCCACAGCAGGTCAAAATCTGCGGTTGAGAGCGCAATCAGCTCCCCGGAAAGCATAACCTGTCGGTTGACCGGGTCGATAGAAAGCGTGCCGAAGCGCATCGCTTTGTGCGGCGTTAAAGAGGGGGCAGACGCTTCACGCTCCGCGCCGCTGGCACGCTGACGCAGATGGAGGCGCAAACGGGCAAGCAGGACTGCCGGCGGCGTGGTTTTCAGGATGTAGTCATTCGCGCCCATCTCAAGCGACAGAATATGATTCATATCGCTGTCGAGAGAGGTCAGCAGCACGATCGGACCGTCCCACTTCGTGCGCAGATCCCGGCATAGCGTCATACCATCTTTTCCGGGCAGCATGATGTCCAGCAACACCAGGTCCGGATTTTCGCGGGTCACGACGTCTTCAGCGCGATCGCCACGAGGCTCGACAACCACTTCCATATCATGTTTACCCAGATAAGCGGCGATCAGTTGCCCCACCTCGGGTTCATCTTCAACATAAACAATCTTATTCATACAACGTCTGTCATCGCAAAAAACGTCAACATACACCGCGCAATCTTAACCTTCCATTAATCTTTCAAAATTAGCCGGACTTCCGTTATCCTGCATGGGAATGTTATTTGATTGTTAAGGGAAAAGAATGGGGCTGGTGATAAAAGCCACGCTGGGTGCGCTGGTCGTGCTGCTGATTGGGGTGCTGGCTAAAACGAAGAACTACTACATTGCCGGGCTGATCCCGCTGTTTCCCACCTTTGCGTTAATCGCGCACTATATTGTGGCCTCTGAGCGGGGTATTGAGGCGCTGCGCGCCACCATTGTGTTCGGGATGTGGTCGATCATCCCGTATTTTATCTATCTGCTGTCGCTGTGGTACTTCACCGGTTTTCTGCGTCTGCCCCTGGCGCTGGGCGGGGCGGTGGTCTGTTGGAGCCTCAGCGCCTGGGTGCTTATCTTCTTCTGGAGCCGCTTTCACTAGCGCAGCGGGCGGCCACCGTCCACGGCAAACGTTCGGCCCGTGACGTAACAGCTGGTCAGCAGATAATCGATCAGGTCGATCACCTCTTTCTCACCGGGCGCAATTTTCATTAACGACTTGTTGAGCGCCTGCTGACGATACTCGGCATCATCGCCTTCGTTAAATAAAATCATCGCCGGAGCAATCGCGTTGACCTTTACCTCGGGCGCCAGCTTGCGTGCGAAAGAGCGGGTCATATTATCCAGGGCGGCTTTGCTGGCCGCATAGGCGATGTGTTTGTCGCTTCCTCGCTCTACCACGTAATCGGTGAAATGGATAATGTCGCCTGCGGCATGACCGTGTCCGCGCAGCAGATCCTGTAGGGCATGGTTGAGCAGATAAGGCGCATTAACGTGGATCTGCATCATGCAGGCGAGCGTTTCGCTGAGCGAATGTCCTGCTTTTTCAGGAAGCCAGGTACTGGCATTGTGAATAACCGCCCGCAGCCCGTGGGTGGTCGATTTCACTTTGTCCGCGAAGGCGAGTATACCTTCATCCGTGGAGAAATCCGCCTGAATGCATACTGCTCCGGCATTTCGTAGACCTTCAATGGAGGGATATTCCGTGCGGTAACTGACGATAACCGGATGGCGAAGGTTGAGAAAGTGATGGGCGAGGGCGAGGCCGATGCGACGGCCTGCGCCAGTGATCAATATTGGGCGTTGCTGCGTGTGTCCCATCGTAATCTCCTTTTCAGTTCAACAATGGGACAGGCGACGCTATCCCATTAACATCCACGTTGCCGGTACGGCAGCGACTAACAGCAAACCTATCAACGCCATTTCGCGGCGCTTAAGGGCATTATCAAGCTGATGCGTACGGCGAGCGTAGATAAACACCAGCAGGCCCGGTGCGTAGAGCACCACGGACAGCAGCAGATGCATCGGTCCGGAAGCATACAACAACCATAGACCGTAAATACAGGCGCCGACACCTACCGCATAGTGTGCCGGGCGGGTCGCAATTTTTAACAGATATGCCACCACTAAGAAATAGGGTACCAGAATCATCTCGGAGGCGATGGTCAGCAGCGTGTTATAGTCCGATCCTGTGAGCCAGATCAGCACCAGACAGACCTGCACGCTGATGTTGGTGAGCCACAAAGAGGCCGATGGCGCACTGTTTTTGTTCTGACGGGCAAACAGGCGCGGGAACGCTTTATGCGTGGCGGCCAGGAACGGCACTTCCGCTGCCATAATGGTCCAGCTCAGATAGGCGCCGCAAACGGAGACAATCAGACCCGCCGCGATAATCACGTCTCCCCAGGGACCCAACATTTTCACCATCAGCCCGGCCATGGACGGGTTACGCATTTCCGCCAGTTCAGGGCGTGCCACCACGCCGAGCGACAACAGCGTCACCAGCAGATAAACGCCCAGCGCCGCCATTACGGCCAGCAGCGTGGCGCGTCCCACGTCGCGCTTGTTACGCGCGCGGGCAGAGACTACGACGGCACCTTCAACGCCGATGAACACCCACAGGGTGATCAGCATGGTATTTTTCACCTGTTCCCAGACGGGAACGCCCAGCGCAATGCCGCTGAAATCGAGCGTAAAGACATCGAGACGGAAGGCGAGGAAGGCCAGCACGACGAACAGGCCAAGCGGCACAAGCTTGGCCAGCGTTGCCACGAGGTTAATGCTGGCCGCGGTCTGGACGCCGCGCAAAATCAGCCAGTGAACAATCCACAGCAGTACCGAGGCGCCGACGATGGACTGCCAGGTATTACCGTCGCCAAACAGGCGCAGTTCGGGCGTATCGGTAAAGAAGCTGAGCGCCGAGAAGACGATAACCAGATAGGAGACGTTGGCGATCACCGCGCACAGCCAGTAACCCCAGGCGGAGCAGAAGCCGATCAGCTCGCCGAAACCTTCCCGGGCGTAAGTGAATATTCCGCCGTCCAGATCCGGTCGGATACGGGTCAGCAGCAGCATGGCGAATGCCAGCAGCAAAATCCCGACACCGGTAATGCCCCAGCCAATCAGTAATGCGGCCGGGCTGGCGACGGCCGCCATGTTCTGCGGCAAACTGAATACGCCCGCGCCCAGCATTGAGCTTAATACAAGTGCAGTTAACGCACTCAGGCCAAGTTTCTTTTCCATTGGCTTCCTGTTATGAAAAGTCCAAATCCAGAATAATTATTTCGCTAAGGCGCATAAAAATGGTGGATCACGCTAAGGCGCGGGATTTTACGGAGTGTGAAGGATGCATGCAATGACGTGTGGCAGAAATCAGAAAAAAAGTAACAAAAAAGGCGGCACTGCGCCGCCTTTATGAAACCGTTTTGTTACTTGTACAGATCGGCGCTGATGGTCAGGTTGTTACCACGTTCCTGCCACTGGCGGGTGATGTGGTAATACTTCGCGCCTTTCTTCGCAGCACGCTTCGCCACCTGATAGGAGATTTCCGTCATGTTGCCATAGTTGCCCGTAAACTTGATGCTGTCGAACGGCACCATCTGCGCGGCAGTGGCTTTGTTCAGCTCTTCAATTTTCGTGCCGTCTGGTAACGTAACGGTATAACGACCGCCTTTGGTGGATTGGGTTTCAAAGAAACGGCCCACTTCAGCGCTTGGTGCCGCAGACGTTGCTACGCCCGGAATTTCCACTTTCTTCGCTTCTTCACCGCCTTTCGCTAACGCGGCACGTCCCGCATCTGAATCCGCTGGAATGGCATCCGGGCTTTGCACTACGCGTTTTTTCGCATCTTGCTTATAGATGAAAGCGGTGATGCGCTGGTTTCCGCCCTGGTTGGCATCAACCTGACGCACGATATAAAACGCGTAAGCGCCTTTTTCTCTCGCGGCTTTGGTGATGGCATCGTTAACTTCAGGCTGGCTGCGGTAGAAGCCCTGAACGGTCACGGTGTCATACGGTTCCAGCTGAACAGCCTGATCTTTCGGCAATTCAACAATGCCGTTAATCACGCGGTTTTTCTGTTCATCTGCTTTTGGGGCATTCTCTTTGTACAGCGCAATCGTCACGCGCTGGTTGCCGCTGTTGCCTTGATCGGACTGGTCAACAACGTAAAACGAGGCAGCGCCGTTTTTATCGGCGGCTTTTGATGCGGCGGCGACGGCATCGCCAATAGAGTTATAGCGACCCACAATGACCGTATGGTCAAAAGGTTTTAACGCTGCCGCTTGCTCCGGCGTCAACTCTGTCGCGGCATTCGCAGACAGGGCGGTCGCGGAAAGAAGTGCGGACGCCAGGAGTGTGTTCTTAAGCTTCATAAAAATAATCCTTCGCCTTGCGCAAACCATGTACTGGTGTTGTTGTTAATTTGAGACGGTCCCGATTATGGCATTTAACACCCATCGCTGTCTGCGGCATTTTTCACAGCCTGTGCTCACCAAAGGACCTGATTCGATAACATTTTGTGATATGTGGAAAAAACAGGCGTTTCACAAGAAAAACTGATTAAGCATATGACTTTTACAAGTTAATTTAATGTTAATGAGTTGTTCTAATATGGCGCTATATCATGTTTTTACCGCTTCGCTTGCGCGATTTATCGGTACTGAAGGCGAATTTAAGGTAAATATCTCTGTCAGTAACCCCGATCGCTTATTTTTCACAGATAAAGTACGAAATAGTGTTTTCTGGCGGTAGATCACGGGCGCTATTTTCAGTAGGTTATAGAAAGTTTGTTACTGTTTTATTTTCCGGGGTTAATCATTCTCCGTCGTTATCTCGATGGTGAAAATTGATACAAACCGCGGGCAATTATCGACAAACCATCATCATAAACCGATGGAAGGGAAAACTATGCGTATTGGGGTACCAAAAGAACGGTTAGCCAATGAAACCCGCGTAGCGGCAACACCAAAAACGGTGGAGCAACTGCTTAAACTGGGTTTTACCGTCGCGATTGAAAGCGGCGCGGGCACACTGGCGAGTTTCGATGACGAGGCCTTTACTCAGGCTGGCGCGGACGTCGTGGACGGTGCTGAGGTCTGGCAATCACCCATCATTCTGAAGGTAAACGCACCGGAAGAGAGTGAAATTGAACTGCTGAACGCGGGCACTACGCTGGTGAGCTTTGTCTGGCCAGCCCAAAACCCGGAGTTGATGGAGAAGCTGGCGGCACGCGGTGTCACCGTGATGGCGATGGACTCCGTGCCGCGTATTTCGCGCGCGCAGTCTCTGGATGCGCTGAGCTCCATGGCGAACATTGCCGGCTATCGCGCCATTGTCGAAGCTGCGCATGAGTTTGGTCGCTTCTTTACCGGTCAGATTACGGCGGCAGGTAAAGTTCCACCCGCGAAGGTGATGGTGATTGGTGCCGGTGTGGCAGGTCTTGCCGCTATCGGGGCCGCAAACAGCCTGGGCGCTATTGTTCGCGCGTTTGATACCCGGCCGGAAGTGAAGGAGCAGGTGCAGAGTATGGGCGCCGAATTCCTTGAGCTGGACTTCAAGGAAGAAGCGGGCAGCGGTGATGGTTACGCGAAGGTCATGTCTGAAGCCTTTATCAAGGCGGAAATGGCGCTCTTTGCGGCGCAGGCAAAAGAGGTAGACATCATTGTCACCACCGCGCTTATTCCGGGTAAACCGGCGCCGAAGCTGATCACCCGTGAGATGGTGGATTCCATGCAGCCGGGCAGCGTTATAGTCGATCTGGCGGCGCAAAACGGCGGTAACTGTGAGTATACCGTGCCAAATCAGGTCACGACGACCGCGAACGGCGTGAAGGTGATCGGTTATACCGACCTGCCAGGGCGTCTACCAACCCAGTCCTCTCAGCTGTACGGCACGAACCTCGTTAACCTGCTGAAGCTGCTCTGCAAAGAGAAAGACGGCAACATTACCGTTGATTTTGATGATGTGGTGGTGCGTGGCGTTACCGTGGTGCGTGAAGGGGAAATCACCTGGCCTGCACCGCCGATTCAGGTTTCCGCTCAACCTCAGGCTGCGCCGAAAGCGGCCCCAGAGCCCGCGGAGCCAGCAAAACCTGCGTCGCCGTGGCGCAAATACGCCATCATGGCGCTGGTCATAATCCTGTTTGGCTGGCTGGCGGACGTCGCGCCAAAAGAGTTCCTTGGCCACTTCACCGTCTTCGCGCTCTCCTGCGTGGTGGGTTACTACGTCGTGTGGAACGTTTCCCATGCGCTGCATACCCCGCTGATGTCGGTCACCAATGCCATCTCCGGGATTATCGTGGTCGGGGCATTGCTGCAAATTGGTCATGGCGGCTGGATCAGCTTCCTGAGCTTCATTGCGGTGCTGATCGCCAGTATCAATATTTTCGGTGGTTTCACCGTGACTCAGCGCATGCTGAAAATGTTTCGTAAAGGCTAAGGGGTAGCATATGTCTGGAGGATTAGTTACAGCCGCATACATTGTTGCTGCAATCCTGTTTATTTTCAGTCTGGCGGGGCTTTCCAAACACGAAACGTCTCAGCAGGGAAATAACTTTGGTATCGCCGGTATGGCGATTGCGCTGATTGCCACCATCTTTGGGCCGGACACCGGCAACGTGGCGTGGATCCTGGTGGCGATGATCATCGGCGGCGCGATTGGTATTCGTCTGGCGAAACGCGTTGAAATGACCGAGATGCCGGAGCTGGTTGCTATTCTGCACAGCTTCGTGGGTCTGGCGGCGGTGCTGGTGGGCTTCAACAGCTACCTGTACCACGAACCGGGCCTGGAGCCGATTCTGGTGAACATCCATCTGACCGAAGTGTTCCTCGGCATCTTCATCGGTGCGGTGACCTTCACCGGGTCGATTGTGGCGTTCGGCAAGCTGCGCGGGAAGATCTCTTCCAAACCGCTGATGCTGCCTAACCGGCACAAGCTGAATCTGGCGGCGCTGGTCGTTTCATTTGTGCTGCTGGTGGTCTTCGTGCGTACCGAAAGCGTAGGCTTGCAGGTGCTGGCGTTACTGGTGATGACCATCATCGCGCTGGCGTTCGGCTGGCATCTGGTGGCGTCTATCGGCGGAGCAGATATGCCGGTAGTCGTTTCCATGCTGAACTCCTACTCCGGTTGGGCGGCGGCGGCGGCAGGCTTTATGCTGAGCAACGACCTGCTGATTGTCACCGGTGCGCTGGTCGGTTCTTCCGGTGCGATCCTGTCTTACATCATGTGTAAGGCGATGAACCGTTCGTTTATCAGCGTCATCGCGGGTGGCTTCGGTTCTGACGGTTCATCAACCGGTTCTGATGAGGAAGTGGGTGAACACCGTGAAATCAGCGCGGAAGACACCGCAGAGATGCTGAAAAACTCGCATTCCGTCATCATCACCCCAGGCTATGGCATGGCGGTGGCGCAGGCGCAGTATCCGGTGGCGGAAATCACCGAGAAACTCCGCGCGCGCGGTATCAAGGTTCGCTTTGGTATTCACCCGGTGGCGGGGCGTCTGCCAGGCCACATGAACGTGCTGCTGGCGGAAGCGAAGGTGCCTTACGACATCGTGCTGGAAATGGACGAGATCAACGATGATTTCGCCGACACCGACACCGTGCTGGTGATTGGCGCCAACGACACCGTTAACCCGGCGGCGCAGGACGACCCGCGTAGTCCGATTGCGGGTATGCCTGTTCTCGAAGTGTGGAAGGCGCAGAACGTTATTGTCTTCAAACGCTCTATGAACACCGGCTATGCTGGCGTGCAGAACCCGCTGTTCTTTAAAGATAACACCCACATGCTGTTTGGCGACGCCAAGGCCAGCGTGGATGCGATCCTGAAAGCGCTGTAATTTCGCTTCATCCTGACAAACCGCCCTCTGGGGCGGTTTTCTTATTTCTGCGGCCAGCTTTTCTCCTCTGTCTATACTTTACCCTTTGTGTAATACGAGGAGGTGTAATGCGATTTTTGTCCCGCTTCGACATCATCGAGCTGATGATGACGCCGTCTTTCTGGATCGGCGTCGCCACGGTAGTCTTTGTGACTCTGCTGGTGTACTGGCTGCTGACGCGCCTGATCGCCTTCGTTAAGAAAGGGATCACCACCTGGGGCGACAAGCACCCCAGCACCAACCGGATGCGCTTTATCCTGACGGATATGCTTAACCGCACCAGCCGCGTCCTGCTTTTTGTCGTGGCGCTGTTGTTCAGCCTGCGTTTCGTCGACTTACCGGATCATCTCTTTGGTACCGTGAGCCACGCCTGGTTCCTGGTCTTCGCTATCCAGGTGGCGCTGTGGATGGATCAGGGGGTGGTGTCGTGGCTTCGTCACGTCATGCTGGCGCCGGGAAGCCATAAAAACCCGGTGACGCTGGTGATCACGGGGCTTATCCTCCGTGCCATTGTCTGGTCAGTGATGCTGCTGTCTATTCTTGCTAACGCGGGCGTCAACATCACTGCTCTGGTTGCCAGCCTTGGGGTAGGGGGTATTGCTATCGCCCTCGCGGTGCAAACGATCCTGAGCGACGTGTTTGCATCGCTCTCCATCGGTTTTGATAAGCCGTTCGAAATCGGCGATTTTGTGGTGTTTAACGATGTCGCCGGGACGGTAGAGCACATTGGTCTGAAAACCACCCGTATCCGCAGCCTGAGCGGGGAGCAGATTGTCTGCGGGAACGCCATCCTGCTGCAACAGACGCTGCATAACTATAAGCGGATGCAAACGCGGCGGATTGTTTTTACCTTCGGAGTCGCCAGCGACACGGCGCCGGAAAAACTGCGTTCAGTGGGTGAGATGGTCAAACAGATCATTACCGACGTCGGGGAAACGAAGTTTGACCGCGCCCATTTCCTGGGCTTCGATCGCGATCGCCTGACCTTCGAGGTGGTTCATATTGTTAATACGGCGGATTACAACAAGTACATGGATATTCAGCAGGAGATCAATATTCGTATCCTGGAGGGGCTGAACCAGCAGGAGATCAAGCTGGCGCTACCGAGCATGGTTCTGCACGCGCCCTGGATGAATGCTGGCGACGAGGCATCTGCGCAACGGTTGAGCGAAGCGCAATAAAAAAAGCCCGCCGGTAACGGCGGGCTTTCATTTTGGGGTCAATCGTCTTCCTCATCGTCCAGCTCAACCGGCGTCTGATATTGATCCGGTTTGATGACCAGAAGGTCGCAGCGCAGATGGTCGATCACCTGCTCGGCGGTATTTCCCAGGAACGCGGCAGAAATACCGGTCCGGCCGATGGTGCCCAGCACCACAATCCCGGCCTGCAAATGCTCCGCCAGATCCGGAATAACCTCTTCCGGTAACCCTTTTTCTACGTGGGTCATGTTCTCATCGATACTGAATTTCTGGCGCAGCGCTTTCATGGCCAGCAGATGCTGACCGCGAATCGCGTCGTTATACACGCTCGGGTCAAATTCAGGCAGCTCGATGGCGATATTGATTGGCGTAACCGGATAGGCGCCCACCAGATGGACTTCAGTATGGTTAACCTGGTCGGCAAGCTGAAGCGTCTCCTTCACCAGTTTCTCGTTCAGCGAATTGTGATAATCCTCTTCGCTGGCCAGATTGACCGCCACGACGGCTTTCCCGCCCTCAGGCCACGGCTGATCTTTCACCATCCATACCGGACAAGGGCATTTGCGCAGCAGGTGCCAGTCTGTTGGAGTGAAAATCACGGATTCCAGTTTGTCATGCTGGTGCGCCATTTTCAGCAGCAGGTCATGCCCACCGGCCACCACTTCCTGAATAATGGCTTCGAAGGGGCGGTTGTGCCAGACTACTTTAATATCAATCGGTACGCCCGCTTCCAGGTAATACTTCGCCTGCTCGCGGATCCACGCGGTACGCTGGCTGATCACTCCCTGACGCATAGCGGTGCGCTCGTCAGGCGACAGAAGGGTGGTCATCTCGTATGAGAAGTCATAAATCGGCAAAAAGGCTTTAATTTTGCCACCAATCCGTTGATGTAAATACACAGCACGTCGTAATGCCGGCTGATCGTCCTGATTAGGATCGATAGCCACCAGCATGTTTTGATACTTTGCCATACAGGTCTCCTTACTACTGTCACCACAGTCTGTAAGTAAAAGAGTAACCTATATATCTTGAATGAAACAGGGGGGAAGTTTTTGCCAGATCAATAATCATGAAAATTTATCGACCTGGCATAAGATATCCGGGAGAGTTATGCCACGTTACGTGAGTGACCCGCCAGAATGGCCAGAGCTTCACCGTTTTCGATGGTGATATACTTACCTTTAACCGCCAGCATTCCGCTCTTCTGGAAGCGACCCAGCAGACGGCTGATGGTTTCCACGGTCAGGCCCAGATAGTTACCAATATCACCGCGCGTCATGGTCAGACGGAATTCACGCGGGGAGAAGCCACGTTCCGCGAAACGGCGGGAGAGGTTATAGATAAAGGCGGCCAGACGCTCTTCGGCATTCTTCTTAGAAAGCAGCAGGATCATATCCTGATCGCCTTTGATCTCACCGCTCATCAGACGCATCATCTGCTGACGCAGGTTCGGCATCTTACCGGACAGATCGTCCAGCGTCTCAAACGGAATTTCGCAGACCATAGAGGTTTCCAGCGCCTGAGCAAAGCTCGGGTGATGGCCACTGCCGATGGCGTCAAAGCCGACTAAATCGCCTGCCAGATGGAAGCCGGTGATCTGCTCGTCGCCCTGTTCGGTAATGGTGTAGCTTTTGATGGTGCCAGAACGGATAGCATAGAGCGACTTCAGTTCGTCTCCCGCCTTAAACAGCGTCTGCCCTTTCTGAATAGGCTTTTTGCGCTCGATGATATTGTCAAGCTGATCGAGTTCGTGCTCATTCAGAGTAAACGGGATACAGAGCTGGCTGATGCTGCAATCCTGGCAATGGATAGCACAACCGCCAGACTGAATGCGTCGTATAATTCGCTTTTCCGGGATCATAGGTTTGCTCAAGCCTTAATTGATATTGGTCAATTTTAACATCTTTTTGGTAAGGACGTAAGTCTGGCAAACCCCCAATAAAGACAAGAGACGGCAGCGTGTTGCCATCTCCTTGAAATTCCACAGAATGATTAAGGATTATGAACCTAACAGGAAGAAAATTAAGCACATAAAGCCTGGGAATTACAGCAGAAAATACCCTTCGTGACGCAGCAGCCACTCTTTGCGCTGTACGCCCCCGGCATAGCCGGTGAGGGTGCCGTTGCGCCCAATCACGCGATGGCAAGGCACCACAATGCTGACGGGGTTAGAGCCATTTGCCGCACCGACCGCGCGCGCCGCGCCGGCACGACCAAGCTGTTCTGCCAGCTGACCGTAGTGCATCACCTGCCCGCAGGGAATATTACGCAGCGCCTGCCACACCTCGCGCTGGAAAGGGGTGCCCGCCGTGGCGGTTGGCAGGGTATTAATAATGCTGAGATCGCCCTCGAAGTAGGCCGTCAGTTTATCGCTCAGCCCGCCAGGATTACGGGCAGTAACACGCTCGTATCCCTCGGCGCGATAATGGATGTTGAGCAGCTCAACCATCCGGTCGCTGTGCTCTTCCCATTCAACCGCGCGCAGATTGAACGCTTCATCCGCGATAACCCACAGCGGCCCCAGCGGCGTCGCAATCTTATCTTCGAGTAATCTCAGCATCAGTACTCCTTAGTTCAGCCTCGGGTAAACACCCGGTCCAATCGGCAGGCCGACAAGATACCACGCCACCAGCATCACCAGCCATACCCCTAAGAAGATAAGCGGATAGGGCAGAACCAGCGAATAGTAGGTACCCAGCTTAGCCTCCGGTCTGTAGCGTTGCAGGAAGCCTAAAAACAGCGGAACGAAGGGTGACACGGGCGCCAGCGGGATCACCGAGGAATCGGCGACACGGAACAGGATCTGGGCGAACGCCGGATGGAAGCCGAGCATCATAAACATGGGGACAAAGATGGGCGCCAGAATCGACCAGATGGCCGACCCGCTGGCAATAAACATGCACAGCAGGGACGACAGCAGCGCCAGGCCGACAAACGCCGGAACACCGCTCAACCCCGCCGCCTCCAGCGCGTCCGTCAGGCTCACGGCCATAAACTTGCCCATGTTGCTCCAGTTAAACATGGCGACAAACTGCGCCAGCGGGAACACCATCACGATAAAACCCGCCATCTCCTTCATCGGCTCGATCATCAGGTGCGGCAGATCTCCCTGACGGCGGATTTTGCCGGTGGCGATGCCGTACGCGAGCGAAACGACGAAGAAGAAGAGAATTATCAGCGGCACAATGCCCTGAATAAACGGCGAGGGCAGTACGGTGTGTTTGATCGGATCGCGCAGCACGCCATTTTCCGGTACCACCATCAGCGCCACCACCGCAATGAACGCCAGCGAGACGATCCCGGCTACGCGCAGGCCGAACTGCTGCTCTTTGCTCAGCGTCTCCAGCTTTTCATCGCTCCGGCCTTCCCATTTACCCAGGCGCGGCTCAATGATTTTATCGGTAATCAGACCCCCGACAATCGTCAGGACAATCACTGAACTGGCCATAAAGTACCAGTTGTCGATCACGCTGACGTGCATGGTCGCATCGATGGTGCTGGCTGCCTCTGTGCTGATGCCGGAGAGCAGCACATCGGTGGTCACGATAAGCAGGTTAGCGGTAAACCCACAGCCGACGCCCGCAATCGCCGACAGCAGGCCCGCAACAGGATGACGACCAACGGCGAGGAAAATCAGCGCCCCCATCGGCGGCATGATCACCAGTGCCGCGTCGGACGAGATATGGCTGAAGAAGGCAATAAACAGCACCATATAGCTGGCATAACGCGCGCTGACGTGCGAGGCCATTTTGACCATCAGCGCGGGCAGGAGACCCACGCGCTCGGCCAGTCCCGCGCCTAACACCAGCGCCAGGATGGCGCCCAGCGGCGCAAAACCGCTGAAGTTTTTAATCACGTTCGGCAAAAACCAGTGCAACCCTTCAACGCTGAGCAGGTTTTTCACTGCCACCATGCTGCCGTCGGCCGGGCTGCGCACGCTCACCTCAAAGGCGGACAGCACGGCCGTCGCGACCATCAGGATGACAATTAAATAGATAAAAAGCAGGAAAGGGTGCGGCACTTTATTGCCGATCCTTTCAACCCAGCCATAGAGCTTACCGGATGGGGAATGCGAAGGTATGGAAGACATACTCATGGGCGTTCCTCGGGACTGTTGTTGTGTTGTTGTGTTGTGTTTTTTTATTTTAAAGGTGACGGTGTCACGCCCTGCGGGATCGGACACTCGTACGGTTTTTCTGTTATGTGTTGTTCGAACTCTTCCCGGCATTTTCGCAACAGGTCGGCATCCTGAAGCAGATGCAGCGCGGTCGCGCCCATCACTTTTCCGGCCAGCAACATGCCTTTATGGGCAATAGAGGTACGCCCCTGCGCCACTAATTGCCAGGTATGCAGCGGGGTGCCCACGGTAAAACAGGGGCTAAAGCACTGTGCGACAGGCATCTTCCAGCTGACATCCCCCACATCGGTGGAGCCTGCCAGCACGTTATCGGTGATGGCATAAGGGGCAACTTCATCCACCAGCAACGTCTCCTGATGGCGTCGGGCAAACGCTTTTCCCTCTTCGGCCCCCGTTGCGGCAATGTTTTTCAGGCTGTTTTGCAGGTCGTTTGCCGTGAGCGTAGCGCGGATTTTACGGGCAAATTCGCGTTCCTCTTCCGTCCAGGCCGGCGTGCCGTAATGCTGCAATGCGCGGTACATCGCCGCTTCGAGCGTTCGGTTCGGCAGATAGCTGGAGCAGGCTTTATCAAAGCGGCACTCGACGGTGGTTTCGGTCATCATCGCCGCGCCCTGGGCGATTTTCTCGATGCGCGCGTAGATCTGCTGCGCATCGGCCATCTCCGGGGCGCGGATCAGGTACAGCACCTCGGCCTGGGCCTGCACCACGTTAGGCGAAATTCCGCCGGTATCGGTGATGGCGTAATGAACGCGCGCTTTTTCAATGATGTGTTCGTTGAGGAAGTTTGTGCCGGTGGTCATCAACGTCACGGCATCCAGCGCGCTGCGTCCCAGATGTGGGGAGTTAGCGGCATGGGCGGCGATCCCCTTAAACCGCCAGGCGGCCTGAATATTGGCCAGCGTGCTGACGTTAAACATCCCGGCAAAGGCTTCCGGGTGCCATGTCACGGCAGCGTCCACGTCGTCAAATAATCCTTCACGCACCATAAAGGTTTTACCGGAGCCGCCTTCCTCGCCGGGACAGCCGTAAAAACGCACCGTTCCGCTGCCGCCGTGCTGTTCCAGCCAGCTTTTCACCGCCACCGCCCCGGCAAAGGCAGCCGTGCCTAAGAGGTTATGCCCGCAGCCGTGGCCGTTCGCCCCCGGGGTGGCGGATTGCGCCGTCGCGCAGTGTGCCTGCTGGCTTAGCCCGGCCAGGGCATCGTATTCGCCCAGAAGGGCGATAACGGGCTTGCCGCTGCCGTAGCTGGCAATAAAGGCGTTGGGAATGCCTCCGGCTTCCCGCGTCAGGGTAAAGCCCTCGGCTTCCAGCGCGCTGGCGAGGCGTTCGGCGGACCAGAACTCTTCAAAGCGCGTTTCGGGATGATCCCAGATGTCATCGGCAATATCGGTAAACGTCTGACATCGCGTGTCGATGGCATCAGCGATAAAAGCGTAGTTCTCCTGCATTACACACCTCGCGTCCACGGGAAATTAAGCGCAGTTCGCGCCAGCGTTTCGATGGCAACGTTCATCACCTGCTCATCAAAATCGAATTTTTCGTTGTGATGTCCGGCGCTCAGCTGGGTGCCGAAAACCATATACGAGGCCATGCCGCCGTTCTGCTGCACGCGGGCCATCATTAGCGTGGCGTCTTCGGAGCCCGCAGGCGCTTTGACCTTATTAATGGCATGAGTCACACCGGGCACCTGGCTTGCCTGCTCGCGCAGATAATCGACCCAGGCCGGGGAAGGGACGCTGGAGGTCGCCGCCCCCATCAGGTTTATCCCGGCTGTTACGCCATAGAGCGCCGCCGCGCCGGTAATTACCGCCTGCGCGCGATCAAAGACATACTGATTAATGGCCTCGCTTTCGCCGCGGGTTTCAACCTTAAGTAACGCATCAGCCGGAACCACGTTGCGTCCGCTGCCCGCCTGCATGACCCCGACGTTAACCCGGGACGCGCCTTCGCTGTGTGGCGCGATGCCATGCAGCGCGATAGCGGCCTGGGCAGCAGCAAGCAGGGCGTTACGGCCCTCTTCCGGTTTACCGCCAGCGTGTGCGGCGACTCCGGTAAAGCGCACGTCAAATTTGGTGGTCGCCATGAAGTTATCGCTGCCGCAGATCACCGTCCCTTCCGGAACGCCGGTTCCGATATGAATGGCGGTAAAGTAGTCTACGCCGTCCAGCGCGCCTGCGGCGACCATAGCGCGCGCGCCGCGCGTACCCTCTTCGGCAGGCTGGAAGATCAGTTTGATGGTGCCGTTGAGCTGCGCTTCATACTGCTTAAGCACCTGCGCGAGCCCCAGACCAATGGTGGTATGCCCGTCGTGGCCACAGGCGTGCATCATTCCCGGATTGCAGGAGGCAAACCCGTCGCGGAACGGGCGATGGCTGTCGTCGAGCGCTTCGCTTAAATCAAGGGCGTCCATGTCCACGCGAAACGCCAGGGTTGGGCCCGGGCGGCCGGTATTCAGGGTCGCGACAATGCCGGTGAACCCGCCCTCAAACGGCGCCAGCCATTTCTCCGGCGCGCCCTGCGCCCGGGCGCGGGCAAACTCTCGCGAAAGGGTGGCGTCATCGGGCAGTCCCATACGGCTTTCGGCGTCGACCACGTCGCGACCCATCGCCAGCTCGTAACCCAGTGAGGCGAGGATCTCCGCCACTTTTGCCGCAGTGCGAAACTCCACCCAACCGGATTCCGCGAAATGGTGGAAATCGCGACGCCATGCGCTCAGTTGTGGGGCTAATGTCTGGATGTACTGCGCCAGTGCGTTCATATCTTTTCCTGTCATCATTAAAATATGTGAACTGCTTCACGCTGTGATAGTTTTTACTTATCACTAATCGTTTTTTCACAGTTTTAACCGTTCAGGAATTACCCTCGCACATCCGTTTCCATTAAAGTAGATGACAGTTTCTTTACTCTGATAAACAACGGTTATCGGTCTCGTTATGTCATTTCAGATTAAATTTCATCAAATCAGGGCGTTTGTCGAGGTGGCGCGTCAGGGCAGCATTCGCGGCGCCAGCCGGACGCTTAATCTTTCGCAGCCCGCGCTGACCAAATCCATTAAAGAGCTGGAGGAGGGTATGGCGGCCCAGCTATTTGTGCGCCGGAGTAAAGGCGTCGCGCTGACCGAGTGCGGGGAAGGGTTTTATCACCGCGCTAATTTGATTCTGGAAGAGCTGCGTGCAGCGCAGGATGACATCCGCCAGCGACAGGGCGAGCTTGCCGGACAGATCAATATTGGGATGGGAGCCAGCATTTCACGCAGCCTGATGCCAGCCGTCATTACGCGTTTTCATGCGCAGCATCCTCAGGTCAACGTCCGGATTATGGAAGGCCAGCTGGTGTCGATGATTAATGAATTACGTCAGGGTGAGCTGGACTTTACCATCAATACCTATTATCAGGGGCCGTACGATCACGAATTTACGTTTGAAAAGCTGTTCGAAAAGCCTTTTGCCGTATTTTGTCGGGCAGGACATCCGGCGACAGGGGCGACCTCAATTAATGAGCTTCTGCAATATAACTGGACGATGCCTACGCCCCGGGGAAGTTATTATAAGCAGTTACAGGATACTTTTAACCATCGCTCTCAAATACCGCGAATTGGCGTTGTCTGTGAGACCTTTTCCTCCTGTATTAGCCTCGTCGCACAAAGCGATTTCATCAGCATTTTACCGCAAGAGCTGGGCTGCGATCCGCTTCTGGCGCACCGTCTGATAATGCTGCCGGTTGTCGAAACCCTGCCTAAAGCGGCATATTATTTAATTCAGCGTCGTGATTCTCGCCAGACACCGCTTGCCGAATCATTAATCACGCAGTTTCGAAGAGAGGCCAGGAAATTAATTTAATAAAAATAACAACAATAAAAAATAGAGTCTGCCCGACATCAGACAGACTCCACAGAACACACAGTCGTGCATCCTTTCGCGGATCCTACATGCATTATCCATTGGGCAGGTTTATTAAGTTATAACAGCTTTTTCTTAAAAGAGAAGGACGTTGAGTGATTGATTTCACGATTTTTTAACGTATTTATTTAATTAATTACGGCTGAAATTTAAGTTAAGGTTAGATTAAATTTATTGCGTCTGCGATTATCTGTTCCTTAAGCCATTATTTGTACCCGTGCCCGGGTGATTGAGACCCGCAACGGGCGCAGGTATAGTACATCACTCAGATGTAGCCGGAGGATTTCCATGAACCCTGACGACAAATCACTTTTTCTTGACGCCATGGAGGATGTCCAGCCGCTCAAACGCTGCGCGGATATTCACTGGCAGCAGAGCCGCAACACGCGGGCGCGTCAGGAAATAGATACTGAGCAGCTCGATAACTTTCTGACGCTGGGGTTTCTGGAACTGTTGCCCCTTGACGAGCCGCTGATGTTCCAGCGTGAAGGGGTACAGCAGGGGGTATTTGATAAGCTGCGTTCCGGCAAATATTCCCGTCAGGCCAGCTTAACGCTGTTACGCCAGCCTGCGGAGCAATGCCGCCAGCTGGTCTATTCCTTTATTCGCCAGGCCGGACGTGACGGGCTACGCAACCTGATCATCGTGCATGGTAAAGGGCGTGAACAGCAGTCGCACCCTAACGTAGTGCGCAGCTATCTTGCGCGCTGGTTGACCGAGTTCGACGAAGTACAGGCCTTTTGCGAAGCGCAGCCGCATCACGGCGGCAGCGGAGCATGCTATGTCTCGTTGCGTAAATCAGAGGATGCGAAGCGAGATAACTGGGAACGCCACGCCAAGCGCAGCCGCTAATCAGGCAGGCGGGCGATATGCCCGCCTGTCACTCAGAAGGTTTCCCAGTTCGCGTCAGCTGTATTCGCGCCTGCCGCTGACGGGCGCAGCAGTACGGGCGTTTTCACGTTTTTAGGGCGAGCCGCCGGCGATGCCTGAGCGTTCAGCCGGAATGCCGCCACGGCCTGACGCAGCTGTTCAGACTGATCTTCCAGCGCCGCCGCCGCCGTTGCCGACTCCTGTACCAGCGCGGCGTTTTGCTGCGTGACGCTGTCCATCTGCGAGACTGCCAGGCTGACCTGCTCTATACCGCGGCTCTGCTCGTCAGACGCCGAGGAAATCTCAGCCATAATATCGGTTACGCGCGTCACGGCCGCGACGATCTCTTTCATGGTCGCACCCGCCTCGCTCACCTGTTCCGAGCCGGTATTCACCCGGCTGACAGAGTTCTCGATAAGCCCTTTGATCTCTTTTGCCGCCTGCGCGCTGCGGCTGGCCAGCGTCCGTACTTCACCTGCCACGACCGCAAAGCCGCGACCTTGTTCCCCGGCACGGGCGGCTTCAACCGCCGCGTTGAGCGCGAGAATATTGGTCTGGAATGCAATGCTATCGATAACGCCGGTGATATGCGCAATTTGCTGAGAACTGTCGGCAATGTCATTCATGGTACGCACCACGTTATCCACCACCTGACCGCCGCGTGCGGCGGTTTCAGACGCATTCTTCGCCAGCAGCGTCGCCTGGCGGGCGTTATCCGAGTTCTGTTTCACCGTGGCAGTCAGCTCTTCCATGCTGGCGGCGGTCTCTTCCAGCGAGGCTGCCTGCTGCTCGGTTCGGGCGGAAAGGTCGTTACTTCCGGCGGCAATTTCTCCTGCGCCCGTGTAGATAGAATCTGTGCTGCCGCGCACGGCGCTGACGGTGCTCACCAGCGACTGCTGCATCTCGTGCAGACCAGCAGCCAGCTGGCCCATCTCGTTGCGCCCGGTAATCGCGACATTTTGCGTCAGATCGCCGCTCGCGATGGTGCGAATATGGTTCATGATGGCGTTGAGCGGTTTCAGGAGCAGGTGCTGTAAACCCTGCCAGATCACCACCAGCACGGCGATCACGGTCAGGAAGATCGCCGCCAGCGTCCACTGCATCTGGGTAAAGCTGCTCTGGTTCTCTTCGGCGGCGGCTTTCAGCAGAACGTTGTTTTCAGCGCGCCAGCGGGTATAGACCGCCTCCATCTCATCCTGCGCCTGCTGGGCGTCCAGGTCGCCATAGGCCTGATAGTTATCTGCGCGCAGATACTCAATGGACAAGCGCATCACCTCGTGCATTTGCTTCCAGGCTTTCTGCATCTCTTCGGTGAGCGCGGCATTCTGGCCCTTCACCTGCGGAATAACCAGCCAGTTTTTGTAATAGTCTTCGGCTTTGGCCAGCGAACCGTTGGCGGTGCCCAGCAGCGTGTTGATCGCCGCGAGAGAGGCCGGATCGCGCTGGTTTTTCAGGTAGCGGATCGCCACGCGGGTAACGGTAACGCGCGTTTTCACCAGCGTGTTAACGCTGTCGCTCAGGCTTTCCTGTTGGGCATTGAGTAACCCGGAGTTCTGAAAGTTGTGACGATCGTTGTTAACGGCAGAGTAGAACAACCCTCCCGTGACAACTTGCAGCAGACAGAATATGGTGAGGGCAAAGATAATACCGGTAATCACGTGCAGATTTTTCAGCATGGCGGTCATCCGTAAGAGAAGAGGCAGGGTTACATCAATACTATCGTCGTAGCGAATTTAAACTTTAATTTTACTATTGCTTAACTAATGGTTTCGTTGCGGAACCTGTTGTAAATCCGGATCATTTTTTATGAGGAAGGTCAGCATGAGCAGCATAGATAAAAGCGGAACGTTCACGCTCGGAACGCGTACGGTTAAACGATTTGGCTATGGCGCGATGCAGCTTGCCGGGCCTGGCGTTTTTGGTCCGCCAAAAGATAAAAATGCGGCGCTGGCAGTGCTGCGTGAAGCGGTGGCGTTGGGTGTGAATCACATTGATACCAGCGATTTTTACGGACCTCATGTGACCAACCAGCTTATCTGCGAGGCGCTTCATCCGTACCGGGACGACCTTACGATTGTGACCAAGATCGGAGCCCGACGCGGCGAGGATGCCTCCTGGCTGCCGGCGTTTTCCGCGCAGGAGCTGACGCAGGCGGTGCATGATAACCTGCGTAACCTGAAGCGGGATGTGCTGGACGTGGTTAACCTGCGGATCATGTTTAGCGCCCACGGACCGGCGGAAGGCTCGATTGCCGCGCCGCTGAGCACCCTTGCGGAGCTGCAACAGCAGGGGCTGGTTCGTCATATTGGGCTGAGCAACGTCACCGCTTCGCAGGTTGCTGAAGCGCAGAAGATGGTTTCCGTGGTGTGCGTACAGAACATGTACAACGTTGTGAATCGCGGTGACGATGCGCTGGTTGATTCGCTGGCGCAGCAGGGGATTGCCTGGGTGCCGTTCTTCCCGCTGGGTGGTTTCACGCCACTGCAATCTTCCGGACTACAGGCGGTGGCGGATTCACTGGGCGCGACGCCGATGCAGGTGGCGCTGGCATGGCTGCTGCAGCGCTCGCCAAATATCCTCTTGATCCCGGGAACCTCATCGGTGGCGCATCTGCGTGAAAACCTGGCGGCAGCCGATCTGGTATTGCCGCCTGAGGCGCTGGAGACATTAAATTCTCTGGTGGGGTAATCCCGATACCAGCAAAAGCCCGGAGGATTTTTCGGGTTTTTGCTGTTTATGATCCAATCTGACTTCTTTGGCGGTGAAGCGCTAACGCTTCTGCCACGATTTCCTGCTTACTTTTCCGTGTTTCATACGCAGTAATGCGGATGTACTCCATCAGCGCAGGATCGATGCGCGCACTTAACATCCTGAGTTCGGCCTCCTTTGCGACACCGCGAGCAACACGCTTATCGGGATAATCACGGGCGGGCATAGAAAACGTCCTCCAAAAATTGTCTTGTTAATTTGTGCTGTAAAATATGCGCTAGTCTAAATATAAAGTCAACGTATAGTGTATGTGGAGTGACTTGTTGTTACTTTGTTTTCTTTTTATAGTCATGTGAAAGTCATTGCGTAGTGATGTTTTATGACGCGTTACGCTTGTCTGTGCGTAAAAATTTACAAAACAAATAATCTTCATTGCTATAGGGGGTTATAAGCGAAGCGGTTAAGGCGTAGCCAGCCGCTTACGCTGACATGGCTTGATCGATACCTCAGTTAAAACTACTGTATATAAAAACAGTATGGAGGTGTTTATCATGATCTTTTTCAGACCCGCAGAGTTGCGTGAAATCGTTGCTATTCCACTTTTCAGCGACTTAGTACAGTGCGGCTTCCCCAGCCCGGCAGCGGATTATGTAGAGCGGCGTATCGATTTAAACGAGTTATTAGTCGCCCATCCCAGCTCCACTTACTTTGTCAAAGCCGCCGGTGACTCGATGATAGAAGGGGGGATCAATAACGGTGATTTGCTGGTGGTGGACAGTTCCCGCAAGCCTGAGCATGGCGATATCGTGATTGCGGCGGTAGAGGGCGAATTTACCGTGAAGCGCCTCCAGCTGCGTCCCAATATTCAACTCAACCCCATGAACAGCGCCTATTCACCGATTATTGTCGGCAGCGACGATACGCTCGATATCTTTGGTGTAGTGACGTATATCGTGAAATCCGCGAGCTGATCGTGTTTGTGAAGCTTAAATAATAGGCAATAAGTTAATTCTCATCATGCAAAAATCTTACGGCACCTGGGCTGTCTTGTCGGCAAACCTGATATTCATCGCATAAGCCGGAACTTACTGGTCAAATATTCCGGTATTGGCGAATTACAGAGTGATATCCCATTTTTTTATTTTGTTATGTTCCTGCACTTTAGTGAGTTTTCTTTTCTTCCGACAGAATACATTTTGTCTACATTATAATTTTAATTTATGATTCGCACACGAACAATTGATGTTACGCAGGGTTTTAGCATCGTGGCAGTCAATAAAACCCTGCTGTTATAAAGTAATCAGGAGATTCATTTTTATGTCAGACAATAATCCCCGCTCATCCGGCTGGTTAGGCCCGTGGTGCCTGCTGGTGGGTGTGATACTTCTTGTAACGGGGCTCTTTTTTGCTATCGGCGGTTTTAAACTGGTTTCCCTGGGGGGGAGTTGGTATTTTCTCATCGCCGGGGTTATCACTCTGCTCTCTGCGATTCAGTTCTTCCGCCGCAAGTCCTCTGCCGTGGGGCTGTTTGCCCTGGTGTTTCTTGGCACCCTGATTTGGGCATTTTTCGATGCCGGGCTCGACTTCTGGCCGCTGGTTTCCCGTTTAATGGTACCCGCCGGGCTGATGGTGCTGGCAGCTGCCACCTGGCCTGCATTGCGTAAACGTGAAGGAAAACCGTCCTGCGCAAAAGGGGCCCTGGGGGTCTGCGCGGTCCTTATTATCGCCATGGGCGTCACCTTTGTTCAGATGTTTCAACCCCATCCGACCGTGCCGTTTAGCGGTGAAAAACGTCCGCTGGTACCGGTAAAAGATGATGCGAAACAGCAGAACTGGGATCACTACGGTAATACGGCCGGCGGTAGTCGCTTTGTGGCGCTGGACCAGATAACCCGTGACAACGTGAAAAACCTGAAACCGGTCTGGACCTACCATACCGGTGACGTACCGGAAAGTCCGGACGGCAATGGCGCAGAAGATCAGCAAACGCCGCTACAGGTTGGCGATCGTGTCTTCCTCTGTACGCCGCATAACAACGTGATCGCCGTGGATGCCGATAGTGGGAAAGAGATCTGGAAAGCGGAAATCAACGCCAAATCTGCAATCTGGATGCGCTGCCGTGGCCTGGCATACTTTGATGCCACCAAACCGCTGGCACAGCCAACGGTAGCGGGCTCCACGCCGGTTCTGCCAGCGCAGGTCGCACCGGGCGCTGCATGCCAGCGCCGTATCCTGATGAATACTATTGACGGTAAGCTGATCGCGTTAGACGCCGATAACGGCAAATTCTGCCCGGACTTCGGTACTAACGGCAGCGTTAACCTGCATGAAGGGATGGGCGACGCGTCAGATCCCACCTACGTGCTGACGTCGGCCCCGACGCTGGCGGGTACGACGGTTGTCGTTGGTGGCCGCGTTGCGGATAACGTCAGCACCGATATGCCGGGAGGCGTTATACGTGGTTATGACGTGATCACCGGCCAGCTGCGCTGGGCGTTCGACCCGCGTAATCCGGATCCGAACTATGTTCTGAAGCCGGGCGAACACTACAAACGTAGCTCTGCAAACTCCTGGGCCCCTATGTCCTGGGATGCGTCGATGAATACCGTGTTTATCCCGATGGGGAGTTCCTCCGTCGACCTGTGGGGCGCTGACCGTATTCCGGAAGATCATAAATACGCCACCTCAATCCTCGCGCTGGATGCGACTACCGGGAAAGAGAAGTGGGTATACCAGACCGTGCATAACGACCTCTGGGATTTCGATATCCCGATGCAGCCGAGCCTGGTTGATTTCCCGACAAAAGAGGGCAACAAGCCCGCGGTGGTGGTGGGCACCAAAGCGGGGCAAATTTATGTTCTTGATCGCCTGACGGGTAAACCGCTCACTGAAGTGAAAGAGGTTCCGGTAAAACCAGCGGATATTCCACGTGAACAGTACCCGGCAACGCAGCCGCGCTCTGTGGGGATGCCGCAGATTGGCGCGGAAACCCTGAAAGAATCGGATATGTGGGGGGCGACGCCGTTTGACCAGCTGGCCTGTCGTATCAGCTTCAAATCAATGCGTTATGACGGTCTGTACACGATGCCGGGAACCGATATTTCCCTGAGCTTCCCGGGCTCGCTGGGGGGAATGAACTGGGGTAGTCTGTCCACGGATCCGAACAACCAGTACATCTTCGTCAACGACATGCGTCTGGGTCTGTGGGTCCAGCTGATTAAACAAGATCCGCAAAGCGCAGTGGCAAACACGGGCGGTGAAGCCGTGAACGCCGGTATGGGCGCTGTTCCGATGAAAGGAACGCCGTATTCGGTCAACAAAAACCGTTTCATGTCACCGCTGGGTATTCCGTGCCAGAAACCACCGTTTGGCTCTCTCTCTGCGATTGACCTGAAAACACAGAAAATCGTCTGGCAGGTGCCGGTCGGTACCGTTCAGGATACCGGTCCGTTTGGGGTAAAAATGCGTATGCAGATGCCTGTCGGTATGCCGACGCTGGGCGGTACGCTGGCCACGCAGGGCGGTCTGGTCTTCATTGCGGGAACCCAGGATTACTACCTGCGCGCCTTTGATTCCTCTACGGGGGAAGAAGTGTGGAAAGCGCGTCTCCCGGTGGGTAGCCAGGGCGGACCTATCAGCTATGTATCACCGAAAACCGGCAAACAGTACATTCTGATCTCTGCTGGCGGTGCACGCCAGTCGCCGGATCGTGGTGACTACGTGATTGCCTACGCGCTGGATAAATAACAGCGAAATAAACAGCCTGGCCCCGTCGTAGTACGGGGCTTTTTTTTGACTGAAAACCACGCACAGGAAGAAAGCTGCGGTTCCGGTCAGCCCGTGAAAAGCACCCGCCAGCGTCGGCGACGGCGAGTCATCTCGCGCCATAGCGCGACTATCTCGTCAGGTTGCAGGGCATCAATAGCCTGCGGCGTTAACACCGGCAAACCATAGCGCTGGCGCAGGGCGGCCACTGCCGTGGCGCTGGCATCCATCGGTGAGCGGATCTGCGTCGCCAGCTGCTGTCGCAATAGGCTGAACTCGGATTCATCGCACAGCGTCAGCTCTCGCAAAAATCGTTTGCAGCAACCCAACAGGTTCACGGGAGAACGATCAGGCGACTGTAACGCCAGCAGCAGGCCATCGCGATCGGCAATACGCTGATAACGACAGCTGACCACGTAGCCAATCTGCTGTTCCACGCGCAGGCGCTGGAAAAATCGCGGTTCGCAGCATAACGCCAGCAGCCGCAGCGCGGCGAGCGACGCACCCGGCGGCAGGGGAATAAACACCAGCAGCGCCGAATCCTCGCTGGCGTGCGGAATGTGTTCGACCCCGCCGGGACAATCGCTTAACGGCAACGGCTTAGCGTTAACCGGCGCCCGGAGCAGGCCAAGCTGCCGGGCTAACCCGTGCGCGTGTCCGGCGCTGCCGCCAGCTAACGCCGCCAGCCAGCCATTCCGTGACGGTTCCGATGCCAGTCGTTCAGGCAATTGCTTAAGCAACTGACGGATCGCAATGCCATCTGGCGCAGGCGTAATAGCCGGTGTGGGTCGGGAGAGGCGATCGATTATCGCCCCGATGATGGGTTCCGCCATCACCACGGCGTCAGGAAGCCGCAGGGTTAGCTGCCAGCTACCGTCAACCGTTTGCCACTCGCCGCTGCCGCCAATATGGCGCATTTCAGCCAGAAGAGGGCGTAATTGTTTGCCGATCGCCACCCCCTGTGACTCGCTTACGCGCGAATAAAAAGGCTTGCGGAGGATCAACGTCGGCGGTTGTGCCTGCGCCGGTAAATGCAGCAGCGGAACGGCTTCTGGCGTCAGGGCTGGGGCAGAATATTGGGCAGCCTGCGGGTAGAAGGAAAACGCGATGGGGCTCTCATCCGCAACCGGCTGGCGACGCCAGTGGCTAAGCGGCAGGGCAAATCCCTGGCTGGAAATTGTCCCGGCGGCTTCCATTTTTTTGCAGGCCAGATATGAGGTGGGCGCCGCCAGTAAGTCGGCACAGAAGGCGGAAAAATCAACCGGCGCCGCGCCGGGCGCAAAACCAAACGCCCGCTGGCGAAGCTGGTCAAGGGCCGACAGGGCGCTAAAGCGCTGCTGTGCCAGCCGATAATAATGCCGCTGTTGCTCTTGCGTCGTTTGCTGTAGGGCCCGCAGCCAGCGCGTGATTTGCGCGTCTATGGCCTCGGGCCGTTCGCCGTCAAGCGTTAGCGCCAGCCAGCCGTAATCGTCATCCTGATAAAGCCAGTCCAGCGATACCTCTTCTGCCAGCCCGCGCGCCCGCAGCCCGTCAATCAGGCTTCCGGGGGCCTCGTCCAGCAAAAATTCCCGAAGCAAGGTGACGTTGTCACTTTTTCGGATCAACGGACAGCGCCACAGCGCGGGTCGCTCCGTCACTGCCAGCTGATAATCTGCTTCAGCGCTAAGGCGTAACGGGGGGGCGGCTTCAGGCACGCCACCTGAAGCAAAACCTGTCGCAAACGTATGGGCAAGCTCGGCTAACGCATCCAGCGTTTGCGGTCCCTGTAGCCACAATTGCAGGTGTCTGGCCCCATAATAGCGGCGATGAAATCCGCGCAACGCGGCGTGCAGCGATCCCGTGTCTTGCCCCAGAGAATCATGGCTACCCACCTGAAAACGGCGAAAAACCTCCGGTTGTTCCATCGCGTGGCGCGCCGCGGCTTCGCGCCGGGCGGGATCATGCTGCTGGATAAGCCGGTTTTCCGCATCAATGACCGCCACTTCGCGCTGGATGTCCTGCCGGGAAAGCAGTGGCGCCTGCAACATATCCCGCAGTCGCGCGACGCCGTCGGACAGGTTATCGGCGGCAACGTCGAAGAAAAAAGCGCTGTGGCGAGCCAGCGTGGTGGCATTGACGTTGCCGCCCTGGCGCTGGACCCAGGCCATGAGTCGATCATCGCCCCGATAGCGCTCGCTACCGCGGAACAGCAGGTGCTCAAGCAAATGCGCAAGACCGGCGAAGCGTGGTGGCTCGTGATGGCTTCCGGCACTCACGCGCGCCAGCGCCGCCGCGCGTGTCGCCTGCGGCTGATGCACCAGCGTTGCGCGTAAACCGCCTGCCAGTTCCACGATGCGGATGGTCATTATCGTTACAGTTCCCGGGTTTTATAGATAAGCTGAGAACGGGTTCGGTTGCGAAACTGAAGCTGACCGATCTTCATATCACTACAGGCTGCTTCGCGTCGCGCCTCGAGGATTTTATGATGATGCGGCGATTTGCTGCACACCGGATCGGCGTTATCCGCATTCCCGGTGAGCATAAAGGCCTGGCAGCGGCAGCCGCCGAAGTCTTTCTCTTTTTCATCGCAGGAGCGGCACGGCTCCGGCATCCAGTCAAACCCGCGATAGCGGTTGAAGCCGAAAGAGTCATACCAGATGGATTCCAGACTCTGCTCAAGCACCGACGGGAAATCCACCGGCAGCTGGCGCGCGCTGTGGCAGGGCAGCGCCGTGCCTTCCGGGGTCACGCTGAGGAAAATCGACCCCCAGCCGCCCATACAGCCTTTTGGCCGCTCTTCGTAATAATCGGGGGTGACGAACAGCAGGTTGGTCAGATTGCCGCTGGCGGCCATTTTTTGCCGATATTCGGCAACCACGCGTTCCGCGCGGGCAATCTGTTCCCGCGTCGGCAGAAGCCCCTGACGATTAAGGAACGCCCAACCGTAGAACTGGCAGGTGGCAAGTTCGACGTCGTCGGCGTCCAGCTCGATGCACAGTTCGATGATTTTATCGATCTGATCGATATTATGCCGGTGCAGGACGAAATTCAGCACCATCGGGTAATCGCGCGCTTTAACCGCTTTGGCCATCGCCAGCTTCTGCTGGAAGGCTTTTTTATTCCCCGCCAGCGCAGCGTTGAGCACTTCATCGCTGGCCTGGAAGCTAATCTGGATATGGTCCAGACCGGCCTCGCTGAATGCGTCGAGCTTGCTTTCCGTCAGGCCAATTCCCGAGGTGATCAGGTTGGTATAAAAACCGAGATCGCGGGCGGCGCGGATCAGCTCCGGCAGATCCTTACGCGTCAACGGTTCGCCGCCGGAAAAACCTATCTGCACGCTGCCCATCGCCCGCGCCTGGCGGAAAACCTCAATCCACTGTTCAGTGGTCAGCTCCTGATCCTGCCGGGCGAAGTCCAGCGGGTTAGAGCAGTAAGGACACTGTAGCGGACAGCGATAGGTCAGCTCCGCCAGCAGCCACAGCGGTGGATTGACGGCAGGTTTATTCTGGCTCACGGAAAATAATCCACTTCTGTTGATAAGCAATTTGCAGGAATTCTACGACGTCGTCATCCACGCCGCCGGCTTCCGGGAACCGTTCGTTGAGTATGGCAATGATGGCCGCCGCGTCGCGTTGGCCATCGACCAGTTCGAGGATCGCGGCGGCGGTCTCATTGAGTTTAGCCATGCCTTCCGGATAGAGGATGACATGGCTGTCCTGAGCGGCTTCCCATTGCAGGCGATAGCCGCGACGAAAGGCGACGATGGAGTTTTTTTGCATGCTTATACCAGTCGGGTTGTGTGCCAGGCCGCTTTGTCGGTGACCGTGTGATAAGGCGGACGCTGTAGCGCGTAGGCCATGGTCATCGCGTCGAGCATCGACCACAGGATATCGAGTTTGAACTGAAGGATCTCCAGCATCCGATTCTGCTTTTCCGCGCTATCGCAATAACGCTTCGCCAGCTCCAGACCATGTTCAACGTCGCGGCTGGCCTGGCTGAGGCGGCTGCGGAAATAAAAATAGCCTTCCTCTTTGATCCACGGGTAGTGCTGTGGCCAGCTGTCGAGACGCGACTGATGGATTTGCGGGGCGAACAGTTCGGTGAGCGAACTGCATGCAGCCTCCTGCCAGTTGGCGCGGCGGGCGAAGTTAACGTAAGCGTCGACGGCGAAACGGACGCCGGGCAGCACGTGGCGTTCGCTGATTAAGTCCTCGCGGCTGAGCCCCACGGCTTCGCCCAGCTGTAGCCAGGCTTCGATACCGCCGTCATGACCGTTGCTGCCGTCGTGATCGAGGATCCGCTGCACCCATTTGCGACGCGTGTGCGGATCCGGGCAGTTCGCCATAATTGCCGCGTCTTTCAGTGGGATCGTCGTCTGGTAGTAAAACCGGTTCGCCACCCAGCCCTGGATCTGCTCGCGGCTGGCCTCGCCGTTATGCATCGCGATATGGTACGGATGGTGAATATGATAGTAGGCGCCTTTCGCCCGAAGGGCGTGCTCAAACTCTTGCGGCGAGAGCGTTTCGCGAATGTGCATAGTTAGTCCTGAAGCGTGATGTTCATCCCGTCCCAGCTCACTTCTATTCCCTGCTGCGCAAGGGCGTGACGCTGCGGCGACTGCTCGTTAAGGATCGGGTTGGTGTTATTAATGTGGATCAGAATCTTGCGCTTTGCCGGCAGCGAGGCCAGCAGCGCCATCATGCCGTGTTCATCGCCGAGCGCCAGATGGCCCATGTCGCGGCCGGTATTGCGCCCGACGCCGGTGGCCTGGAGTTCATCGTCCTGCCAGACGGTGCCGTCAATCAGCAGACAGTCCGCCTTTTTGAGCCACGGCAGGATAGCGTCATCGGGTTCACCGAGACCCGGCGCGTAGAACAGCGTCTGACCGTTGCGGCGGTTTTCGATAAACAGCGCCACGTTATGCCCCGGCAGCGGGCGGTCGCGCCACGGCGAATAGGGCGGTGCGTTACTGGCGATGGGGACAGCGGTAAACTGCAAATCAGGGCAGGCTTCCACGCTAAAGGCGGTGAGCGGCGCAATCGGGTGATGAATAAGGCCGCCGTTCCAGTGCCGGAGCATGGTAAAAATCGGGAATCCGCTGGAAAGATCTTCATGCACCTCCGGCGTACACCATACCTGATGTGGGCACCCTTCGCGCAGGCTGAGCAGCCCGGTGGTGTGGTCAATCTGGCTATCGGTGAGAATAATGCCGCCAATATGCGTGCCGCGCAGAACCTCTTTCTTATTCAGTTCTGGCGTATGGGCAATCTGCTGGCTGATATCAGGGGAGGCGTTACACAGCACCCACTCTTTGCCGTTATCGCTGACGATGATCGACGACTGGGTGCGAGGGGTCGCCTGAAGGGTACCGTCGCGCAAACCCTGACAGTTTGCGCAGTTACAGTTCCACTGGGGGAAACCACCGCCAGCGGCGGAACCGAGGACTTTAATAAACATGAAGATGGGCCAGGTAGTCAAACAAAAATGCCCGCACGGATGGCGGGCAGAGCGATTAGCGGTTGGAAATGTACAGGGTCACTTCCAGGCCAAGACGTAAATCAATAAAAGCAGGTTTCTTCCACATCGTTTTTTCCTCTTTAAAAATGCAGCACCAACGCCATTGTTTGTGCCAGTTTTGTGATGGTCATCAAATAATGCGTCACAGGAGGGCAAAGCTCAACCCGAAAGATGTAAGGAATTAACTTAATGTTTACAACGTAACCTATTGTTGCCAAACATTTTGCAATACCTTTTGCCAGTTACCCCACAGCAGCTTATTCAGCACAAATTGATCATAGCCGCTGTCACGCAACGCGCTGATTAGCCGTGGTAAACCACTCACATCGTGTAAGTCATCAGGCAACGTAATACCGTCAAAATCGGAGCCCAGCGCGACATGATCGTCACCCATGATGTTAATAAGATAGTCGATATGGCGAACAATCGTACTCAGCGGGGTATCGCTATCGCGTTTACCGTCGGCGCGCAGAAACGCGTTGCCGAAATTGACGCCAGCCACGCCGCCGCTGTCGCGGATAGCCAGCAGCTGCCGATCGGTCAGATTGCGCGGTTGCGGGCACAGCGTATGGGCGTTGGAGTGGGTGGCGACCAGCGGTGATGAGGAATGACGAGCGGTATCCCAGAACGCCTTTTCATTCATATGCGAAACGTCAATCAGCATGTTCAGGGCGTTAGCGTGCTTAATGAGGGCGATACCCTCTGCGGTAAGCCCTGGGCCGCTGTCCGGGCTGCCGGGAAACACCCCGTTAACGCCGGTGCCAAAACGGTTAGCAATGTTCCAGAAAGGCCCAATGCTACGCACCCCGGCGGCATAGAAAGCCTGTAGATCGCCTCCCTCGCCGTCAAAACCGCCCGCGCCCTCAATATGCGCTACCATCGCCAGCACCTTATCCTGACGGCAGCGTTCGATATCCGCCGCGCTCAGGCACAATCGCGCCCGGCCGTCGGAGTGGGCGACAAGCTGCTTAAGGATCGTCAGCTGCTGCCAGAGAATGTCGACCGGCTGCCACGGCTCGCAGGCGTATTGTGGCGCCATGCGGGCGATATACTCCTGCGGCGGCACGAACAGCGCGAACAGCCCGCCGGAAAATCCGCCTTGCTGCATGCGCGGATAATCGAGGTGTCCGTTTTCAATGCCGGAGAAGAAGGCCGTTACCGGATCCTGGCGATGGTGAAGCCATAAATTAAGCAACAGGTCATTGTGACCATCAAAAACCGCCATAGCGCATCCCACTGTCTTTTATTGCTGTGAAAGTTGCCTGGCACGATAACCGATTTGTCCGGTCCGGCAAGGAGAAATTTACAACTTAGCAGCAATTGTTAATATCACTTAACAGTGAGGAGATCCGCAAAGCGGGTTGTGTAGCGGGGTGAAAGCATTTCCCGTTTCATCTGCCACGGCTGCTGAATACCCTGTCCCGCGAAGTAAAGCGTGCCACGGCCATTTTCAGCATTCAGATGGTCTAATACATCCATTAACTTTTGGCTGTTTTTCCTGGGTGCGTTGTCGTCAAACAGATTAAGTTGCGCGACGCCCTGGCTATAAAAATCTCCCAGCATCACGCCGGCTTTCTGGTACCGATGGCCGTTCTTCCAGACCGCATCCAGACAACGAACTGATGCGCCGATAATATCCCGGCTATCCTGGGTTGGGGTAAGCAGTTTTACCGACGCGCTATTGCCATAATATGACTCGTTAAGCGCGAAGGGCGAGGTTTTAACAAATACGGAGATAAAGCGGCAATGCTGATGCTCATTGCGAAGTTTTTCTGCTGCCCGGGCGGCATAACTACAGATGGCCTGGCGTACATCGTCATATTCGGTGATGCGTTCGCCAAACGAGCGCGAACAGACGATTTCTTGCTTTACCGGGGCAAACTCTTCCAGTTCAAGACACGGTTCGCCCCGTAATTCACGCACCGTTCTCTCCAGCACGACATTGAAATGTTTTCTTATGAACCGGATATCGGTGTCTGCCAGTTGCAGGACGGTCTTAATCCCCATCATCTCAAGCTTCTTCGCTATGCGACGTCCTACCCCCCAAACGTCTTCGACGGGTAGCGCCGCCATCAGCTTTCTCTGACGATCCACATTGGATAAATCAACAACGCCTCCCGTCTGGCGCTGCCAGCGTTTTGCCGCGTGATTTGCCAGTTTCGCCAGCGTCTTTGTGGGTGCGATGCCCACCCCGACGGTCAGATGGGTGCGTTGCAGTACGGTCGCTCTCATTTCATGCCCAAAATCGGAAAGATCGCGACAATTACGTACCCCGGTAAGATCGCAAAAGATCTCATCAATGGAGTATATTTCGCTACGAGGCGACATCTCTTCAAGCGTGTTCATTACCCGGTTGGACATATCCGCGTAAAGTTCATAATTACTGCTGAAACAAACCACGCCATGATGCCTGAAGCGATCTTTCTGTTTGAAGTACGGTTCACCCATTTTCACAAAGGGTTTGGCTTCAGCGGAGCGAGAGATGACGCACCCATCGTTATTGGACAACACGACCACCGGTCGTCCCTTCAGGTCCGGGCGAAAAACCGTTTCACAGGAAGCATAGAAAGCGTTCACATCACACAGTGCAAACATGGTCAGCTCGCTCTGGTATCGCCAGGTGGGGTGAAAAACTGCATTATGATCACCGTTAATAAATACTGTATTTATATACAGTATTGTATATTGATAGCAAAGATCAAGGGGGAACGAGGAGTGACGTCGTACGGGTGCAGGAGGGCGAGGGTTATGTCCAGAATGGCGGCGAGGCAAATCTGGCGGAAAGGGTATTTAATGAAATGTTTAAGGAATATAAGTGCCCATACGGCAGGTATGGGCAGTGAAGCCGTCGATATTACTTCTTCTTGTCCATCATCGCCTTGAGATCGGCAAAGGGGTTAAACGTGGCGACACCCACGTCTTTTTGCGCATCCTCACCCGCGACAACGGTGGTGCCATACTGATCCGCTTCGGTGTACTTTGAGTGTTCGTGATCGTGACAAAACAGGCACAACAGCTCCCAGTTACTGCCATCTTCCGGGTTATTGGTGTGATCGTGGTCGATATGGTGAACCGTGAGTTCACGAAGATTTGAATAAACAAACTCACGCGAGCAGCGTCCACAAACCCAGGGGTAGATTTTTAGCGCTTTTTCACGGTAGCCGCTTTCCAGCCGTGCGTAGTTTTTGGGGATCAGAGCCATTGCTGATGTTACCTGTTAAAAAGAGAATAGTTCACACTATATCCCATTATGAGATGTCAGGAGAATGCCTCCTCTGCGGGAAGGCAGCCTGCGATTTGCGTATTTCTGTCAGTTTATTTGAAGCATTCCGTTAAATAATCACCATTTATTCTCATTCGTTAATGCGTAGAGTAGGGATAACGCAATGCTTTATCAGGATACTCCACTATGAAAAAGATTGGATTTTTGTCGTTTGGTCACTGGACGCCGTCACCCCAGTCCGGCACGCGAACCGCGGCTGACACGCTGCTACAGTCCATCGATCTGGCGGTCGCAGCCGAAGAGCTGGGCGCGGACGGGGCTTATTTCCGTGTGCACCACTTTGCCCGCCAGCTCAGTTCGCCATTCCCCTTGCTGGCGGCAATAGGCGCGAAAACCAAACGTATCGAAATCGGGACGGGCGTGATCGACATGCGGTATGAAAATCCGCTGTATATGGCGGAAGATGCTGGCGCGGCAGATCTCATCTCCGGCGGGCGATTACAGCTTGGTATCAGCCGGGGTTCCCCGGAGCAGGTGATTGATGGCTGGCGTTATTTTGGTTACGTGCCGCAGGAAGGGGAAACCGAATCTGATATGGCGCGCCGCCACACTGAGGTACTGCTTGATGTATTACGCGGTGAAGGGTTTGCGAAGCCTAACCCACAGCCGATGTTCCCAAACCCGCCGGGATTGTTGCGTCTGGAGCCGCATTCAGAAGGCTTACGCGATCGTATCTGGTGGGGGGCTGGCTCTAATGCAACGGCAGTATGGGCGGCAAAACTGGGGATGAACCTGCAAAGCTCAACGCTGAAAGATGATGAAACCGGCGAGCCGTTCCATATTCAGCAGGCAAAACAGATCCGTGCCTACCGACAGGCCTGGGCTGAGGCAGGGCATACCCGTCAGCCACGCGTTTCGGTCAGCCGCAGTATTTTTGCCCTGATGGACGAACGCGACCGGATGTATTTCGGTTCAAGCCGCAATGAGAGCGACAGCGTGGGCTATCTGGATGAGAAAACGCGGGCCATTTTCGGACGCAGCTATGCCGCAGAGCCAGACAAGCTGATTGAACAGTTGAGAAAGGATGAAGCGATCGCGGAAGCGGATACGCTGTTGCTTACCGTGCCGAATCAGCTGGGCGTGGAATACAACGCACATGTGATCGAGTCCATCCTGAAACATGTCGCACCGGAAATGGGGTGGCGCGATCGCAATGCGTAATCTGGCCCTCTGGTATCGCCGGTTTGGTGAGCCTGAATCGGTACTGCAAGCGGAAACCACACCATTGTCCCCGCGACAGCCGGGAGAGATACGTGTGCGCATGCTTTTTTCTCCGGTGAACGCCTCCGATCTCATTCCCATCACCGGGGCATATCGCCATCGCACGTCGCTGCCTGCGATAGCCGGTTATGAAGGGGTCGGAATAGTGACCGAAACGCCCGCCGCTTATCCGGCGCTGCTGGGCAAGCGGGTCCTGCCGTTACGGGGGCAGGGAACCTGGCAGCGCTATGTCGACTGCCCGGCGGCGTATGCGGTTCCCGTCCCGGACGACGTCGACTCGCTACTTGCCGCGCGGGCGTATATCAACCCGCTTGCCGCACAGATGATGCTGGACCGCTATCCTCCGGTCAGGAAAACGGTGCTGCTAACCGCTGCCGGTTCTGACTGCGCCGTTCTGCTCGGGCAATGGGCACGCCAGGCGGGTGCAGAGGCGGTTTACGGGATCCATCGCTCGCCCGTGCACGCTCAACGTCTGGCTGAAAAGGGGATCGTCCCGATTGCGCAACACGATATGGCCGCCGTCAACGCTGCCGCCGCGCGCGCAGACGTGGTGTACGACGCCACGGGCGGCAGCCTGGCGGAGACGATCCTGAGCGTGATGCCCGAAACCGGCACCTTTGTCTGCTACGGGCTGCTCTCCGGGCAGACCTTCCGGCAGCAGCGGCCGTTGCCGCGCGTGGCGTGGTTTCACATTCGTAACTATCTGGACGCGCTGAGCGCTGAGGCGTGGCAGGCGGAGTTTCGGCGCATCTGGCCTAAACTGCGCGCCAGTCAGTGCAGCGATGTCACCCTCTACCCGCTGTCGGAATGGCAGCGGGCAGTAGGCAACTATCGCGAAGCGGGAAGAACGGGCAAGCCCATGCTGTCGATGGACAATTAATCGGCCTTATGGCTCATGTCGCTCAGCAGTACAGCGATACTTTGTCCACCGGCGGTCTGCTCGAGGCCAATTTTGACAATAATTGTCAGCGGAACGGAGAGCAGCATGCCGACAGGCCCGAGCAGCCAGCCCCAGAAAATCAGGGACAGGAACACTACAAGGGTTGAAAGCCCCAGCCCGCGTCCCATTATCCGTGGTTCAAGAATGTTCCCGAAGACAAGGTTAATCACCAGATAGCCTGCCAGCAGAATCAGGGCATCATACAAACCGCTGAAAACCAGCACCTGAAGGATAGGGGGGATCGCCGCCAGCACGGAGCCGATGTTAGGAATATAGTTGAGCGCAAAGGCCAGCAGCCCCCAGACGAAGGCAAAACGCACATCCAGCGCGGCGAGCATCCCCCAGACCACTAATCCCGTCACCAGGCTGATGGCCGTTTTCAGCACCAGATAGCGTGAAACGCTGTCGAGCGCGCGCTGAATGGCGCCCATTCCCTCTACCGGACGCACCATGATGTGCTGGAGCTTTGCAGGCAGCTGTGGAACTTCCAGCAGCATAAACACAACCGTCAGGAACAGCAGGAAAATTGAGGTCATGGCGTTGGAGAGTTGTGCCAGCAGGCTGGTGACAATCGTCATGGCGGCATTCGGATCGATGTATTTAAGCAGTTCCTCAACCGAGACTTCGATACCCGCGCGTTGCAGCCAGGGTTCAATTTGCAGCAGCGGGGTCGCCAGGGAAGAGCGGTATGTCGGTAGCGTCCGCGCCAGCTCGTTCAGGGAGGTTCCCAGATAGGCGACTAACAGCACCATCGCAACGATAATAATACTGATAAGCAGGCTTATCGCCAGCACACGCGGGATGCGCAGCCGCACCATTCGCTGCACCAGCGGATTGAGGATCACCGCGATAAAAAGCGCCAGGATAAAAGGCACGATGATATCGGCCGCAAAACGAACGCCGGTCAGAATGATCACCAGCATGCCCAGCATGATGACGATCTTAAGCCCGTTGAGGGTGATAATAGGTTTGGCCATGGACGTTCCTGAACAGTTTTTTATTTATAATAGAGGGGAAAGCGGATTAAAAAAACTAACCAAAATCAAACAGACTGGGTAAAGAAATGAAAAGGCTTTGAGTAAATTCCTGGCTTATGATACAAATCAGGCGTGTTCAACTACCGAGGACAATTTTCATCCGCAAAGACGAGAAGCAACACCGCGGATAATTGTAATTTTATGGACAATTTGTTCAGGACGTATTTTTCAAACAACTCTGCTCTGTTTTCAACCTCCCTCTGCCTGCTTTCTGGTGAGCAACACTGGCGTTCCGCGCTATAGTCACGTCTTCTGCCTGAGCTGGCGCTATGCGCTTAGCTAACTGATTTAATTCACAACTTTTTAGTTTGCTGTCCGCAGCGAGCCTCGATGGATTATATTCTCAAGCAGGAGAAAAAACATGTTTTACTGGATTTTATTAGCTCTGGCGATCGTCGCTGAAATTACCGGCACCTTGTCGATGAAATGGGCGAGCGTGTGTGATGGCAGCACCGGTTTTATTTTGATGCTGGTCATGATTACGCTTTCCTATATTTTCCTCTCTTTCGCGGTTAAAAAAATCGCGCTGGGCGTGGCATACGCATTGTGGGAAGGTGTTGGTATTTTATTGATTACGCTGTTTAGCGTCATGTTATTTGATGAAACCCTGACGACAATGAAAATTGCCGGGCTGACGACCCTGGTCGCGGGTATCGTGCTGATTAAATCGGGTACACGCAAACCGGCAAAACAGCAGAAGGAGCAGACCCATGCAGCAGTTTGAATGGATCCACGCGGCCTGGCTGGCTTTCGCCATCGTTCTGGAAATTATTGCGAACGTCTTTCTGAAGTTCTCCGACGGTTTTCGTCGCAAAGCCTACGGCCTGTTATCGATTGCCGCGGTTCTGGGGGCGTTTAGCGCCCTGTCGCAGGCGGTGAAAGGCATCGATCTGTCCGTGGCCTATGCGCTGTGGGGTGGCTTCGGTATTGCCGCCACCCTGGCGGCAGGCTGGATTATGTTCGGGCAGCGTTTAAACAATAAAGGCTGGATAGGGCTGGTATTACTGCTCGCCGGCATGATCATGATTAAACTGGCCTGAGTGACCTACTGCTGCGCCAGGGCTTCCAGCCGGTCGCGAAAACCGGTCACCGACAACGCCCGGTTATCGGCGCGCCAGCGGTCTTTCGCCGCTGGCGCAGAACTTTGAACGCCAATCAGCTGCCAGCCGTTATCGGTTTTTAACATCAGCGGCGATCCGCTATCACCCGGTAGCGTATCGCACTGATGCGACAGCACGCTGTTTTGCGCCCAACCCGTCACCACGCAGTCCGTATGGGTGTACAGCGAATCGAGGTGATCAACAGGGTAGCCTGACTGCGTTACTTTTCGATCGGCGGCTTTCAGGGCGGCGGTGAGCGCGGCTTTATCGCCATCAAAGAGCGGCAGCGGGGTGATCCCGGACGGCGGATAACGTAAAACGATCAGCCCGAAATCCCAGGAGGCCGCCCCGGGCGGCACAATCCAGCCATCACCATCCGGTTTCAGGCGTTTGCCAAGCGACGGATCCACCCGCCCCTCAATACCGTGAATTTCGTAGCGCCATATTCCTTTTTGCGACACAAAGCGCAGGGCGATCGCTTTATCCGGTTTGCCTTCAGGCGGCATTAACAGGCAATGACCCGCCGTCAGCGCAAGGCGTGGCGTAATGAGGGTTGCAGTACATAAATTGCCGCTGGCGGTTTCCAGTTGCCCGATGGCATCCCAGGGCGATTCAGTAGGATCGGTGACACGCGTACGATCGTCATGACCAAAAAACAGCGTCTTTACCTCTTTGGCGCTAATGGCGTCATCGTCGCCATCATCCGCATGTGAAAAGCCAGCAAAAAGGCTAAACGTTCCCAGTAACAACACAACAGATTTACGCATATCACACTCTGGTGGGGGTAATTATGATTATTAAAAGTGATCCCTATAAAAATACTATAGACGCGACGGCGAGAAAGTGGGAGTAAAATCAGCGTGCTACATTCAGGAAAGATAAAAGTGGCTGGCGATGAGCGCGCATAAAATTAGCAGGATAAGAATGAACTCAAACCGATAGCGCCGCAGCATACGCCCTCCGGATAAAAAAACGGCGCTGACCGCAAACCCGTTCAGCGCCGGTTTACCAACGTGCCCCGAAGGGCACGGTTAAGCTTGTACTCTTACGCTGCTGGCTGTGCAGCAGGTTTAGCCGCTTCGTGTTTTGCTGCTTTTTTGTGATGCTTTTTAGCCGCCTGGGCTTTCTGCTCTACCGCTGGTTTTGCCGCTTTTTTGTGGTGCTTTTTAACGGCCTGCGCTTTCTGTTCTGCCGCTGGTTTAGCCGCTTTGTGATGTTTTTTATGGTGAACCGTTTTGGCCGGAGCAGCGGTGGAAGCCGCAGGCGCTGCGGTGGCGGTAGTTTCAGCCGCGAATGCAGCGGAAGACAGACCCATAGCAGCGGCAACAACCAGAGCTAATACTTTTTTCATTTTCATACCCTCGAATTTGGTTTCTCATTTAACCCCACTGCGGGGCCGTTGAAATAACTATATCCCTGTAAATTCGGGGTTTCCGTGAGTGATTGGTATCGGCGTGTAACCGTATGTACAACGCCGGGGCAGATCCCCGGCGCATTCGGTTACAGGTAGCGGGATGTCAGGTGTTCGCGGAAGTAGCGGATATTCAGATCTTCACCCGTGGCCTGGGTGATGAGCTGCGATGTGCTGAAACGGCTGCCGTGCTGCCAGATATTCTGACGCAGCCAGTCAAACAGCGCCGAGAAATCGCCCCCGGCGATGGATGCCTGCAACCCGGGCAGCGCAGTTTTGGCGGCATGGAACAGCTGTGCCGCATACATTGCTCCCAGCGTGTAAGACGGGAAGTAGCCAAAACCGCCGTCGGTCCAGTGGATATCCTGCATACAGCCGTTGCGGTAGTTATCTTTGGTGGATAACCCAAGCCAGGCCTGCATTTTCTCATCCCATAACGCGGGAATATCATCGACTTCAATTTCGCCATTGATTAGCGCGCGCTCGATCTCATAGCGCAGCACCACATGCGCCGGATAGCTCACTTCATCCGCATCAACGCGGATGTAGCCCGGCTTCACGCGCTGGTTCCAGGCAATGAAATTCTCTTCGCTGAATGCCGCCTGGCTGCCGAAACGGGCATGAACCGCCGGAAGCAGATGCTTCAGGAAAGCGTCGCTGCGGCCTAGCTGCATTTCAAAGAACAAGCTTTGGGATTCATGGATCGCCGTAGAGCGCGCCAGCGCAACGGGCTGACCGGCCCATGCTCGCGGAAGGTTTTGCTCGTAGCGGGCATGTCCGGTTTCGTGGATCACGCCGAAAAGCGCGCTGAGCAGTTCATCTTCATCGTAACGCGTGGTGATACGCACATCTTCCGGCACGCCGCCGCAGAACGGGTGGGCGCTAACGTCCAGACGACCGCCGTTAAAATCGAAGCCAAGCATTTTCATCGCTTCCAGGCCCAGCTCGCGCTGCGTGGCGGTCGGGAAGGGACCCTGTGGCGGAACGAACGATCGTTGAGCCTGTTTTTCCACAACCTTTGCCAGCAACTCCGGTAGCCAGGACTTCAGATCGCCGAACAGCACATCCAGGCGAGCGCTGGTCATGTCGGGTTCAAAGATATCCAGCAGCGCGTCGTAAGGCGTGCAGCCTTTAGCCTCAGCGCGCAGGCGGGCTTCTTCACGACTGAGTTTCACCACCTCTTTCAGGTTGGCTGAAAAGCCCTGCCAGTCGTTGGCCGGACGCTGAGTGCGCCACGCGTGTTCACACCTGCTGCCCGCCAGCGATTTGGCCTCCACCAGCGATTCCGGCAGTAAAGTTGCCTGCTGGTAGTAGCGCGTCATTTCACGCAGGTTGGCCAGCTCAACGTCGTTCAGATCTTCGTCTGCCGCCGCCGCCAGCCATTCACCCACTTTTTTATCGGTCAGGATCTGATGTTGCAGGACGCTCATCTCCGCCAGCGCTTCACCGCGCGCGGCGCTGCCGCCTGGCGGCATCATGGTGAACATGTCCCAGCTGGCGATGGAGGAGAGGTGAGAGAAGCGGGAGAGGCGCTGGAAGGTGCGGGTGAGTTGTTGATAGTTATTGTTTTTCATGAAGTCCTCGTGTCTGAATCAGCCGATGACAAAAATTAGCATCGGCTCGATTTAAACACGAAGAGGGCTGAATGTTAATGCAGTCGTTTATGCAGGCTCGCGCCCACCAGCAGTGCCGCGCACAGCATCAGCGCGATAAATCCGCCCACGCCGTTCCAGCCGTAGTTATGCCAGAACACCCCGCCGAGCGTACCGGCTATGCTGGAACCAAGATAGTAACTGAACAGATACAGTGACGAAGCCTGACCTTTAGCGCGGCGCGCGCGTGGGCCAATCCAGCTGCTGGCAACGGAATGCGCGGCAAAGAAGCCCGCAGAGAAGAGCAGCATTCCGGCAAAAATCAGCCACAGGGAAGAGAAAAGCGTCATCAGCAGTCCGAACAGCATCACGGCGGTGGATACCAGCATCACCGGACCACGGCCGAAGCGCGCGGTCATGGCGCCCGCTTTTGGCGAACTCCATGTCCCGGTGAGATATGCCACAGAGAGCAAACCCACTAATGCCTGGCTAAGATGCCACGGTGAAAGCATCAGACGATAGCCAATGTAGTTGAACAGCGTCACGAACGAGCCCATCAGCAGGAAACCGGTCAGGAACAAACGGGGCAGCCCTTGATCGCGCCAGTGCAGGCGAAAGTTGATAAATAACGTTTTCGGACGCAGGGAGGTCGGGCGGAAATGGCGCGATTCCGGCAGGATTTTCCAGAACATCAGCGCCGAAGCGAGGGCGAAGCAGCCGATAACGGCCAGCGCAATGCGCCAGTTAAAGAAATCAGTAAACACACCGCTGAGCAGGCGTCCGCTCATCCCGCCGATAGAGTTCCCGCTAATGTACAGCCCCATGGAGAAGGCCACGAAACTCGGGTGGATCTCCTCGCTGAGATAGGTCATCCCGACCGCCGCCACGCCGCTCAGGGATAACCCAATCAGCGCGCGCATGATCAGAATGCCGTGCCAGCTGGTCATCATGGTGGACAACAAGGTACACACGGAGGCCAGCATTAACGCCGTTACCATAACCTGCTTACGCCCGATGGCATCCGAAAGTGGCCCGGTGAACAGCAGACCGATCGCCAGCATCCCGGTTGAAATGGAGAGCGAAATACTGCTGCTGGCTGGCGACACGCCAAATTCATGCGACAGGACCGGCAGGATCGGCTGAACGCAGTAGAGCAGGGCGAAAGTGGCGAGACCCGCTGAGAAGAGCGCCAGCGTGACGCGCATAAACTGGGGGGTACCACGTTTAATAAACTGAACCGGCTGCGGTGCTGCGGGTAAATCATCAATGTCGCTGGCCGGCGCGATATCAACGGTCGTTGTACGGCTCACACATAATCCTTGCTTAAACATCCCCGTGGTTTCTGGTGACGGGTATGACCACAAGATTAGGGTAGGAAAATGTAAATATTCTGTCTAATATATTAATAATCTCAAATGATACTTTAAAAATATGAATATCGAGCTGCGCCATCTACGCTATTTTGTCGCCGTCGCCGAAGAGCTGCATTTTGGTCGTGCGGCGGCAAGGCTGAATATCTCTCAGCCACCGCTAAGCCAGCAGATACAGATCCTGGAGCAGCAGGTCGGGGCGCGTCTGCTGGCGCGAACCAACCGCAGCGTGAGCCTGACGGCGGCGGGAAAACAGTTTCTTGCCGATAGCCGACAGATCCTGAGTATGGTGGAGGACGCCGCCGCCAGAGCGGAACGGCTTTATCTCGGGGAGACGGGAGAGCTGCGCATCGGGTTTACCTCATCGGCCCCCTTTATCAGCGCTGTTTCACAAACGCTATCCTCGTTTCGCCGTAACTTTCCGGATGTGCATATTCAGACGCGCGAAATAAATACCCGGGAGCAGATATCGCCGCTTAACGAAGGATCGCTCGACCTGGGGCTGATGCGTAACACGCAGTTGCCTGATACCCTGGCGTGGCAGGTGATCCTCCGCGAACCGCTGATGGCGATGATCCCCCGGGATCATCCGCTCGCCGCGCAGCACAGCGTCACGCTGGCTGAACTGGCGAAAGAGCCGTTTGTCTTTTTTGACCCACAGGTGGGTACCGGGTTGTATGACGATATTCTTGGTCTGATGCGGCGATATGGCCTTGTCCCGACTATCGCGCAGGAGGTGGGGGAAGCCATGACGATCATTGGTCTCGTTGCCGCAGGGCTTGGCGTATCGATTCTCCCGGCCTCATTTAAACGGGTACAACTGGCGGAAATGCGCTGGGTGAAGATAGCCGAGCAGGATGCAGTCTCAGAGATGTGGCTGGTGTGGTCTAAACATCATGAACAGAGCCATGCGGCACAGCGTTTCAAAGAACAATTAATTACCGCTTCTCGCGGGCATTATTTATAGGGAAAAGTGGGCGAAAATGTGCAGTAAATCACATGGCTAAGTAAAAATTTGACGTCAGCCATTGAAGTGCTTCACCATAGCCCTCAGTTTATTTCGAAGCTCGAAAATAAGGGAGTACGAGGTGGTTGCTGATAGTCAGCCAGGGCATATCGATCAGATCAAGCAGACCAACGCGGGTGCCGTTTATCGCCTGATTGATCAGCTTGGTCCGGTTTCGCGTATCGATCTTTCGCGTCTGGCACAACTGGCACCCGCCAGTATTACCAAGATTGTCCGCGAAATGCTGGAAGCCCATCTGGTTCAGGAGACAGAAATTCAGGAGCCGGGCAGTCGTGGCCGTCCGGCGGTAGGGCTGGTGGTGGAAACGGAAGCCTGGCACTACCTGTCGCTGCGGATTAGCCGCGGGGAAATCTTCCTCGCGCTGCGCGACCTCAGCAGCAAGCTGGTGGTGGAAGACCGGCTGGAACTCCCGCTTAATGCAGAGCAACCACTTCTCGATGCCATTCTGACCCACATCGACCAGTTCTTTATTCGTCACCAGCAGCGTCTTGAACGTTTAACGGCGATTGCGATCACCCTGCCGGGAATTATTGATACCGAAAATGGCATTGTGCACCGCATGCCGTTTTATGAAAACGTCAAAGAGATGCCGCTGGGCGACGTGCTGGAAAACCACACCGGTGTACCGGTCTACATTCAGCATGATATCAGCGCCTGGACGATGGCGGAGGCGTTGTTTGGCGCTTCCCGGGGCGCGCGCGACGTGATTCAGGTGGTGATTGATCATAACGTTGGCGCTGGTGTGATTACCGACGGGCGTCTGTTGCATGCTGGCAGCAGTAGCCTGGTGGAGATCGGCCATACGCAGGTCGATCCGTACGGAAAACGCTGCTACTGCGGTAACCATGGCTGTCTGGAAACGATTGCCAGCGTCGAAAGCGTGCTGGAGCTGGCGCAAGTGCGGCTCAGCCAGTCGATGAGCTCCACGCTGCACGGTCAACCGTTAAGCGTCGAGGCACTGTGCGCTGCGGCAAGGCAGGGCGATCTGCTGGCGAAGGACATTATTACCGGCGTGGGCAATAATGTCGGGCGCATTCTGGCCATTATGGTGAATCTGTTTAACCCGCAAAAAATACTGATCGGCTCCCCGCTCAGCCAGGCGGCGGATATCCTCTTTCCGGCGATTTCCGCCTGCATCAATCAGCAGGCGCTTCCCGCGTACAGTAAAAACATCGTGGTCGAAAGTACGCAATTTTCCAACCAGGGCACCATGGCCGGCGCCGCGCTGGTAAAAGATGCGATGTACAACGGCTCGTTACTGATTCGTTTGCTACAGGGCTAACTCTTTTCCAGAGATGTACGAAAAATTGCGCTATCTCAAGCCCGGTAGCGCACGCATCCCGTAGACTTTCCCCACTGAATTATTTACCTGGTTTATATTTTGAAGCATACCCAAGAGGTGGAATGAGTCATGCTTAAGCGTTTCTTTATTACTGGTACGGATACGTCTGTCGGGAAGACAGTCGTATCCCGCGCGTTACTCCAGGCCCTGGCGGCAAGCGGTAAACGCGTTGCAGGATACAAGCCGGTTGCAAAAGGCAGTAAAGAGACGCCAGAAGGGCTGCGCAATAAGGACGCCCTGGTTCTGCAAAGCGTCTCGTCTCTGGAACTGCCTTATGATGCCGTCAATCCTATCGCGTTAAGCGAAGAGGAAAGCAGCGTCGCTCACAGTGGGCTTATCAACTACAGCCTGCTTTCTGATGGCCTGGCAAATCTGAGTGAAAAGGTTGACCACGTTGTCGTTGAAGGGACCGGTGGCTGGCGCAGCCTGATGAACGATTTACGTCCCCTTTCCGAATGGGTGGTGCAGGAGCAATTGCCGGTGATTATGGTCGTGGGCATCCAGGAAGGGTGCATCAACCATGCCTTGCTGACGGCGCAGGCTATCGCTAATGACGGCCTGCCGCTGATTGGTTGGGTGGCGAATCGTATTAACCCGGGCCTTGCGCACTACGCTGAAATCATCGACGTGCTGAGCAAAAAGCTGCCTGGCCCGCTGGTGGGCGAACTGCCTTATCTGCCCCGCGCAGAGCAGCGCGAATTAGCGCACTATATCGATCTCTCGGCTTTCGGCGGTATGCTGGCCGTAGATCGAGTCGTGGCGTAGCGTTCTCGACAATACCGACGCCACAACACAGGCAACCAGCAAACCGGGAAGTAAAAAATACTGCCCGGTCATCTCACAGACCATCAAGGCCGACATGATTGGCGCATGCGTTGTGGCGGCGAGCAGCGTCGCCATTCCCGCCAGCCCAAGCAGGATCGCCGTCTCAGAGCCAGGAAACCACAGCGCAAAGATCTGCGCAAACAGCATTCCCGTTGCCATACCAACGAACAAGGTTGGCGTGAACACGCCTCCCGGCGCGCCGGACCCGCTGCTTGCCAGTACCGCCAGCAGCTTGCAAATAAAGACGCCAGCAATCACCGACAGCAGCGGCGGCGACTGCAAAAACGCCTGAACCACGCTATAGCCATTCCCCCATACTTTTGGCGTCAGCAGCGACAGCAGCCCGACGATCAGACCACCCAGCGCCAGCTGCCACGGCGGTGAGAGTTTGAGACGCAGAAACAGCCTGTGGCTGGCCGCCATCAGCCACATCAGCAGCGGGCCGCAAACGCCAGCCAGCAGACCCACGCCAACGATCAGGAAATAATCCACCGCCGTAAGCATCTCGCTGAGATGGACATCATATAGCGTATTCGCGCCGGGACTTAACAGGCGGGTGGTCAGCAGGGCCACTACAGCGGCAATCACCACCGGGCCGAGGGAGGCCAGCATCAGCGTGCCAAACAGGATCTCTGCGATAAACAGGCTGCCCGCCAGCGGCGCATGATAGGCGCTGGCCATCCCGGCGGCGGCACCGCAGGCGATCCACAGTTTCCATTCGGATTTTGGCGTACAACGTTGTGCAAAAAAGGAGGCGGCGAGGGCGGCGAGCAGGATCATGGCGCCTTCACGGCCGATGGCGCTGCCGCTGGCGACCACCAGCAACGACGCGAGGGATTTCACCAGGCTGGCGCCGTAATCAAACTGGCCGTCACCTGTTTCCAGCGCTTCCATATAATCGGTGGGGGCGTGGGGACGTTGTGCCGTCATGCGCTGCCATCCCCACAGCAGCATCCCCGCGGCCAGACCACCTAGCGCAGGCGTCAGCGCCCGCCGCCAGGGCGATAACGCGGCTGCGGCGTTCACCAGACTTCCGCTTTCGTTGCTGAGAAATAGCCACTCCAGCAGATACATGCTGTGGCGGAACACCGCAACGGCCAACGCCGCCAGCACGCCGGTGACGGTAGCAATCAGGAGACGGCGAAACATCGCGCGGATGTCGGGGTAAGCGTGAAGACGTTGCATGAAGTCGTGATTTAACGGGGACGATACAATATTGTGGCGGGAAATCGGGAGGTTAGCAAAAGGTATGCGTGCGGAAAAAGGCCGGGCAGTACCCGGCCTGAGCGCTTAATTCTCGCTATGAATATTTAATGCCCGGCGCGTACGCCCTGAACTCAAATACTCCGCAATATAATCCTGGGATATCTCGCCGTTATAGCGTCCGTCCTCGTCCACAATCGGCATCCAGCTGGTGTTGCTCTCATACAGGCGAGAAAGCACCACGCGCAGGTTATCCTCGGCCTTACCGGTCATACGGAACGGATGCAGAATATCCCCGCAGCTGCCGCTGGCGTTACGCGCTTCGCGGCGCTTCACAAAGCCGAGCGGTTTGCCGTGCTCATCAACCACGGTAATGGCGCGAATATCGTTGTCATCCATGGTGGCGAAGGCCTCCGGCAGCGGCGTCGATTCGCGTACCGTAATGGTAGGCTGCTGGTCGGTGACGTCGCCCGCCGATACCAGCAGCAGGCGTTTCAACGTCCGGTCCTGACCAACAAACGAGCCAACAAACTCATTCGCGGGTTTCGCCAGCAGCTCGTCCGGGCTGGCGCACTGCACGATACGCCCCTGACGGAAGACGGCAATACGGTCGCCCAGCTTCAGCGCTTCGTCAATATCGTGGCTCACCAGCATCACGGTCTTTTTCAGCTTGCGCTGCATCTCAAGGAACTGGTTCTGGATCACCTCACGGTTGATCGGGTCGACTGCACCGAACGGTTCATCCATCAGCAGGACCGGAGGATCGGCTGCCAGCGCGCGGATGACGCCGATACGCTGCTGCTGCCCGCCGGACATTTCGCGCGGATAGCGGTGAAGGAATTTATGCGGATCCATTGCCACCATATCCATCAGCTCTTCGGCACGGGATTTACAGCGTGCCTTGTCCCAGCCCAGCATGCGCGGCACGACGGTAATGTTCTCTTCGATGGTCATGTTCGGGAACAGGCCAATCTGCTGGATCACGTAGCCAATGTTGCGGCGCAGGGTCACGGTGTCCATTCCGCTGGTGTCTTCGCCGTTAATCAGGATTGTCCCGCTACTTGGCGTAATGAGACGGTTGATCATCTTCAGGGTAGTGGTTTTCCCGCAGCCGGACGGGCCGAGCAGCACGCACATTTCCCCTTCAGGCACGTTCAGGTTGACGTTGTCGACGGCCTTAAACGTCTGGCCGTGTTTCTGTGAAAATTGTTTGGTGAGGTTTTCCAGTTTTATCATTATCGAATCCCCTTCGGAGTCAGTACCACCTGCAAACGGTGCAGCAACCAGTCGAGCACAATCGCTAAAAGACAAATCATCAGCGCGCCCGCAATCAACATACGAATATCACTCCCGCCAATACCGTTAAGCAGCAGCAGGCCCAGACCGCCCGCGCCGATCACGGCGGCAATCGCCATGACGCCGATGTTCATTACCACGGCGGTGCGGATGCCGCCAAAAATCACCGGCAGCGCCATCGGGATTTCCACCCAGCGCAGACGCTGCCAGAAGGTCATGCCGATGCCGCGTCCCGCTTCTCGCAGGCCGGGGGGCAGGCTGTCGAGCGCCGTATGGGTGTTACGCACAATCGGCAGCAGCGAATAGAGGAACACCGCCGTAATCGCGGGCAGGGCGCCAATGCCCTGACCGATCAGCGAAAAGAGCGGGATCATCAGGCCGAAAAGCGCAATTGACGGGATGGTGAGCACAATGGTGGCAATCCCCAGCACCGGCGTTGCCAGCCATTTATGGCGGACAATTAAAATGCCCAGCGGCACGCCAATAATAATCGCCAGGCCGACGGCGAGTGCCACCAGCCACAGGTGTTGCAGCGTCAGGGTTAAGAGATAGTCCCAGTTGTCGAGAATATAGTGAATCGTCTCCATAGCGCCTCCTACAGCAACTGTTTGCTACGCAGGAAATCACGGGCGACCTGCTGCGGTGACTGATGGTCGATATCCACCTTCTTATTCAGGTCGGTGATAACGTCGTTATTGAGCTGGGCTGAGAGGGTGTTCAGCGCCTCCTCCAGCCCCGGGTTAGCCTCCAGCGTGTCTTTTCGAACAACTGGCGTCACGGCATAACTCGGGAAGAAGCCTTTATCGTCTTCCAGCACTTTAAGATCGAAGCCCTTTACGCGCCCGTCGGTGGTGTAGATCAGCCCCGCATCGACAAACCCGTCGCGCACCGCGTTATAGACCAGGCCCGGATCCATCTGGCGGATCTGCGGGCGGTCCAGCTCCATCTTGTAGGCCGCCTGCAACGGTTTCATCCCGTCGCTGCGTCCGGCAAATTCCAGGTCAAGGCCCAGCAGCCAGTTGTTATCCGGATCGGTTTTACGGATCTGCTCAATCTTTGCCACCATCTCAGACATGGTATTGATATGTTCAGCCTCGGCGCGCTTGCGCTGCATGGCAAAGGCATAGGTATTGTTCATATCGGCAGGTTTAAGCCACACCAGACCGTGCTTCGCGTCGAGGCGTTTCACCGTCTCGTATGACTCCTGCGGCGACATGCGTTTGTTGATGTGGTTGAAGATGATCAGCGACGTGCCGGTGTACTCCCAGGTCATATCAATCTGCTTGTTGATCATCGCGTTACGGGAAATCACCGTTGCAATATTGGTCTGCGGCTGCACCTGAAACCCTTTCTTATGCAGATACTGCACGGTCATGGCCGAGAGAATGTGCTGCTCGGTAAAGCTCTTGGTTGCCAGGATCAGCGGCGCGGCGAGCGCCTGGCTGGTGAAGAGCGCGGCGGCGCATAGCGCCGTCAGGCCGGAAAACAGTTTCATAGAAGCTCCTTGTTATAATTATCGCGCGAGATGCGGGCTCAGTAGTCGACCCAGTGCCGCCAGCAGCGTATCCAGAATCAGGGCGAACAGGGCGGTGGCCGCCGCGCCCAGGATCAGCGTCGGGAAGTCATTCAGGTAGATCCCAGGGAAAATCAGCTCGCCGTAGCTGCTGGCGCCAATCAGGAATGCCAGCGGTGCGGTACCGACGTTAATCGCAGTGGCAATGCGAATACCAGAAAGCATCACCGGCCACGCGTTAGGGATCTCAACCTGACGCAGGCGCTGCCATTTGGTCATGCCGATACCGTTTGCCGCTTCCAGCAACGACGCGGGAACAGAGCACAGCCCGGCATAGGTGTTACGCACAATCGGCAGCAGAGAGGCCAGAAAGAGGGCGATAATGGCCGGTTTATCACCGATGCCAATCACCACCATCGCCAGCGCCAGAACGGCCAGCGGCGGCAGGGTGTTACCCACGTTAAAGATTTGCATCACATATTCGGCGATACCACGCGCGGCTGGACGGCTCAGCAAAATACCGCTTGGAATGCCCACCAGCAGGGCAAAGAACATTGATGAAAAGACCAGAATCAGGTGCTGTTGCCCGAGGTAAATCAGGTCAACCTGGCGCGCCTTAATCGTCTCCAGTCCAATTCCCCAGGTGAGGAGAGCGAGAACCACGATAATCGCGCCGACAAAAAGCAGCGAACGTTTAAGTAATGGGTGCATTGCGGTGTGTCTCCCTGTGCGCATGCGTTATAGCAACCACCGATTGCCTGTTGTTATGCCATGTTTCGGCAGGGGTACTTCACCTATAGCAAGCGAAACGGAAGGGTTCCAGCGAAGGGGGTAAAACAGTAACCCTATGAAATTAGTGACAACCTGGGTGAAGCCTTATGGCATAAGGGCTGTCAGTGGGCAGGCAGAATAGTCTTAAAGAAGCACGCCTTACGTGACAATGTCACGTAAGGCGTGCTGATTAAACCTGTCGACTAAGCGCGGCGCGCACTTTTCGTACCCGCCACGAGATGCGGACGATAGAGAAGGCGGCGACGACTACCAGCATCAGGCCCAGCGCCAGCATCGCGTGGAATCCAAACTCTCTGAACAGGATCAGCCCCGCGATACCTCCGCTGATAAAGGAGAAAAGGGTAGTTAAATGGGTTTTGAGCTGACTCTTTTGCGCGGCCGTATCTTTGGAATAATCCCGGCGCATCATGGCGACCATAACGGAGGCCAGCGAAATGCCCGCATCGGTCAGCGTGCCGGTGATGTGTGTGGATCTTACCCGTCCACCGGATAGCTGAGTGGAGGTGGAATTATGAATTCCCATCAACCCGCACAGGAAAATAATAATCTCCTGATTCGTGGCAAAGGAGTGAAAATACATTTCGTACAGGGATACCCCTGCCAGTAATAGCCCTTCAACAAACAGAACCTGGCTGAATACCAGCCTGATGTTATGGATAATCCCCCAGATAACAATAATCCGCGCAGCGATGGCACCTGAGACAAACGAAAGAATAATGGCGCCGAAGAAAAGAATATCGCTGAGATCGGTGGAGGAAACTTCGCTGGATAGCTGCGAGGTATTGCCCGTCATATGCGAGGGAAAAAAGCCGAATGCGCCCAGCGCAATGGCATTCAGCAGTCCCGCGGAGGTCGCCAGCCAGAGGGCAAGACGACGATCCTCCTGATGCGTTCGTTCTTTCTTTAATTTAATCAGCAAAGAATACCTCCGGTTTGAGCTTTGCCTGAACGCTCAAGCTAACAAAGCGATGTCGCTGGCTGACCAGGATATTGCTTAATTATTATTTCAACGGGAGGAGTGCGAGGTTTTGTAATTAAATAAAATAACCTTGTTAATATAATGCTTTATTGCTGATGACGCGAGCAGACTGGCGGGCATAAATACCGGCCCAGTATGCATGCTCGCTGGAGCGGGATGAGATTTGATTCAGTGTAGACATAGGTGTAATTCACAACGACGAGAAGAGAAGCCAGCATCTGGTCGCCGATGTTCCTGGGAATGTACAGATCGCCAGCCAGGGTGATCCCGTATCGGTTCTCGAACGTCACCTTGCGGTGGTCGACTTTATCGCTCTCGGCGAAGGTCTTATCCCAGGTTGTCACCATCGAAACGCGGGCGTCAGGATTTCGTGTTTCTTACTAATTCATTGTTTTAACTCAACTTAATGATGCGCATAGCAGCACAGCGGACAGTTTGGGTGAATGTTTTCATTCGACGCTGGCGTCCGGCTGGGGCCGGATGATTGCCGTGCGCATCACGCCCGATATGGAGATGGCTGTGGTTGCCGCTCCGGCGCATTTTCGGCGCTATGGTTTTCCGCAGACGCCCGCCGATCTGGATGCTCATCCCTGCATTGCCTACCAGTTCGCCGACGGTAACCACTATCAATGGGAGCTTGTGCAGGATGGGAAGCGAGTGACTCACCGCCCGGAGGGGCAATGGGCCTTTTCCGACAGCTACATGGAGGCCGAAACGGCCCGGCTGGGACTCGGGCTGGCCTATGTCCTGGTTGAGCTGGTGGCTGACGATCTGGAGCGTGGCACGCTTATACGCGTTTTACAGCGCTATAGCCTGCGGATGGACGGACTGTACCTCTATTATCCACACCGCAACGTGTCCCCGGCGCTGAGAGCGGTGATTGATACGCTGAAAATTTAGAGTGCCTCTGCGCTACGGTCTATACAGCCCCTGCGTTTGTGATACGCTACTATTTTATATAGCGCAGCTCAACTAAGGCTCTGAAATGACAAAAATAACGCCAGAATATACGGTAGTTGACTTATCACGTTGGGCAAGAAAGGAACACTTTGAAGTATTTCAGGGCTTTGCTCAATCTACATTTAACCAAACGGTTCAGCTGGACATTACCGTGCTGCTAAAGCATATCAAAGAGGTTGGCTGGAAATTTTATCCTGCGATTATTTCCCTTATTTCTCACGTCGTAAACCGGCATCCGGAATTCCGTATGGCCATGAAGGATGATGAGCTTGTAATATGGAATGAGGTTCATCCAAGCTATACCCTTTTCCATAAAGAAACGGAAACGTTTTCATCGTTGTGGAGTCATTACGATGGAAATATTCACCATTTTCAGCGCGTTTATGCAGAAGATGTTGCCCGCTATGGCAATATCCTTGCTTACTGGCCTAAGGAAGAGTCCCGGGAGAATATATTTTTCATATCTGATATTCCGTGGGTCAGTTTTAGCAGTTTTAACGTCAACGTCGCTAACATGCGGAATTTTTTCGCGCCCATGTTCACGTTTGGAAAATACTATAACCAGGATGAAAAAGTCTTGTTGCCTTTCGCCGTTCAGGTCCATCATTCTGTTTGTGATGGCTTCCATGTAGCCAGGATGATCAACGAGTTGCAAGAGTTATGTGATAATTTACCACACCATTCAGAGGCGCCGAACGTGTGATTCACATGTTTTTAACATACGTCTGACGAGAGGAAATGCTGTAACCAAATTTTACGCCAGAACAGATTAAAATATTCAATCGCATTGTTTTCGAGAAGATCGAAATAATGCATGATTAAGCCGCGAGCCGTTTCCGGCCCGCGGCGGCATGACAGGTGATGAGTCGTTCTGACGATCAGGCGGCTTTGACGGCCCGGATTTTTTTGCTGCTATCCGCATCTGATGCTGTTTTATCCGTTGCAGCATTGAGCTCGGGAAGCTTGCTGGTACGCAGGATATGCTGCACGGACTCTTTCTGCTCGGCGAGATACAGACCAAGGTTCTCCGCCTGCGTTTCATCCATCTGCATTCCGCTTTGCAACAGCCAGTCAGTGAACGCTTCTGCCATATCGAGCAGTTTGTCGTGAGCGTCAGCCTCTTTCTTACTGGCAAAAGTCATTTTCTCTTCACCTTTTCTTACGACAACAAATTTTGTTTCAACAGCCATTGCGCACCCCCATATGCTGTAATTATATACAGTATAGCAGTTGTGAAGTTGCGTTGCAGCAAAAATGTCCGAACCTGGCTTACACAACGGATGTACAAGCCAGGAGCTGTTATCGGTACAGCGTTTTTTCGGCAATCGGGATCAGCAAAGTGGACTGCCATTCCGACAGGGTCAATTGAGCCAGTTTACCCAGCGCCGCGTAGAAAGGATGAGCCGCGTTTTCAACGAATACGGTCAGGAAACGCGTGCTCCATGGCAGCAGATGCCAGGCCAGAAGCTGGTCGCGTTCTGTTTCGCGACCGTTCTCGGCAAGCCATGCCGCCAGCATCAGCAACGTTCCGAAATGATCTTCAGGCTCATTCTGCTGCATCTCAAAGGCGATATGGTTTTCACGCATCCACTGACGCAACGCGAGGGTCGAATCGCCAAACAGCACTGACTCGCGATCAAGCCAGACCGAGCCCCACGGGGGGGCGGGCAGGGCATACGGGCCAATAAACAGACGCTGCCAGGCGTCTTTCAATGCTTCATCCGATGGGGTCTTAAACATACTGGCGACAGGCAGCAGGTTTTCCTCCGCCAGCGGCCAGTCCTGAACCCAGTCACCTGCGGTCAGGGCACTCACCAGCGGCGCGGTCTGCTCGCTGTCTGGGGCGAAATAAAACAGCGCGCCCAGTACCCGGGCGCTGAACGCGAACGATTCGCGGTGTGAGACATCATTCATTACAACTTTCCTTACTTGCGCGCGGGTAGCCCCGCGCACCTGTGTTAACCTGCAATTGCTAACCCTGCGGTCATATGCAGACCATAAAATAGCCCACGGCCAATCAGTTCACCCAGCACCACCAGAACGACACCTGCAAACAGGCCGAGCGTTTTTGGCTCCTGACGACGAATAAGCGGGCAGATCCAGCAGCCTAAACCCGCCGCCAGCAACGCGATGCGCCATACCTGAAGCGAACCATAATCTGGCAGCAGGGCGCTGGCCTGCTGGATGGAACTCTGTATCGTCCCCAGCGTATTGCTTTGCAACACGACGACCGCCACGCAGACGATAATTGCCAGTATGCTGACAGACGCGGCAAGAGTACCTTTGAATGTCACGTTTGCGACGCGTAGCAGCAGCGCGGCCAGCAGAGGACCAGCAAGGACCATCGTCAGGAAGAAGCTCAGCGTGGTGTAACCCGTATACCAGGTCGGGACAGTCTCTATCTGATAGACCCGGGTCATCGCCCAGACAAAAACGATACCCAGAAGCTGGCTGACAACCAGCCAGATTTTGCCCAAAGCTGGGGGCATTTTACCGATAACCGACACCAGCCACCAGAAACCGCCCACGGCAAAGAAGATCGAACCTGCCGCGATCTCATTACTCAGCGCTGACGCGACCACGCGGTTAAGCGAGTTGAAGGCACGCAGCGGGGAGCCAAGATGCAGCACCGAAGCCATAAACCCAATACCCATTACCAGCCAGAGAAAAAACAGGCTGCGCACGATGCGCATTCTGGCCTTGTCATCATTTTCCTTAAGCCAGACGAAGCCCATCACGATTAACGCGCCGGCCACGCACTGCCCGAAAACGGTGAAGATCACCAGCGGCCATTCATGCCATCCACTTCCCATCTCACACCTCCTTCGGGTTTGCCAGGTAGCCGGTGGTGTCCCCCGTCGGACGGCTGTTGGCGTTAGGTTTAATCACAATACTCGGCTTTGTGAAGTGCGCAGACGGCAGCGGCGCGACGGCAGCAAGCTGGCCGTGTTTTTTGCGCAGCTCCTCAATCGGGCCAAAGTCCAGCGCGCGCAGCGGGCAGGATTCGACGCAGATGGGCTTTTTGCCGTCCGCCACCCGGCTGTGGCAGCCGTCGCACTTGGTCATGTGGCCTTGGGCGGCATTGTACTGCGGCGCGCCGTACGGGCAGGCCATGTGGCAGTAGCGACAGCCGATGCAGACATCCTCGTCCACCACCACAAAACCGTCGTCGCGCTTGTGCATTGCCCCGCTCGGGCAGACCTTGGTGCAGGCCGGATCTTCGCAGTGGTTGCAGGCAATCGACAGGTAATAGGCGAAAACATTCTGATGCCAGACGCCGTTATCCTCCTGCCAGTCGCCGCCCGCGTATTCATAAATACGACGGAAGCTAACGTCCGGGGTCAGATCTTTGTAATCCTTGCAGGCCAGCTCGCAGGTTTTGCACCCAGTGCAGCGGCTGGAATCAATAAAAAATCCATACTGGGTTGTCATCGGTTAATCCTTATGCCTTCTCGATCTGCACCAGGTTCGTGTGCTGCGGGTTGCCTTTCGCCAGCGGTGACGGGCGGTGCGTGGTCAGGGTATTGATGCAGGAGCCGTGATCGACACGATCGCCGTTCATGTTGGCGTCATGCCAGGCGCCCTGGCCCATCGCGCTTACGCCGGGCATGATGCGCGGGGTGACTTTCGCAGCAATGCGCACTTCGCCGCGGTCGTTGAAGACGCGCACCATATCCCCATTTTTGATACCTCGTTGCTCTGCATCCACAGGGTTAAGCCACACCTCCCGGCGACAGGCGGCCTGGAGCACATCTACGTTGCCGTAACTGGAGTGGGTACGGGCTTTAAAGTGGAAACCGAACAATTGCAGCGGGAATTTGCTGCGCTCGGGCGCGTCCCAGCCTTCAAAGGTTGAGGTATAGACCGGCAGCGGGGTGATGGTTTCGTCTTTTTGCAGTTCCCAGGTTGCCGCAATATCCGCCAGCTTGCTGGAGTAGATCTCGATTTTGCCCGACGGGGTTTTCAGCGGATTGGCATCCGGATCGTCACGGAATTTTTTATAGGCCACAAAATGTCCATTTGGATCTTTGCGCTTATAAATACCCATTTTTTTCAGCGCGTCGTAGGACGGCAGCAGCGGATCTTTGGCGACCATTTTGTCGTACAGATAGCGCAGCCACTGCTCCTGCGTACGGCCTTCGGTGAATTTCTGATGGATATCCGGCCCGAGGCGTTTCGCCACTTCGCTCATGATCCAGTAAATGGGCTTGCGCTCGAACTTCGGGGCGGTAACCGGCTGGAGGAAAATCAGGTATCCCATGTTGCCGGCGTAATCGTTGGGGATGATATCTTCCTGCTCGACGGTCATCAGATCCGGCAGAACAATATCGGCATACTTCGCAGACGAGGTCATGAAGTTATCAATGACGACGATCGTTTCGCACTTGCTCTCATCCTGCAAAATGTCGTGAGTTTTGTTGATATCGGAGTGCTGGTTGATGATGGTATTACCCGCGTAGTTCCAGATGAACCTGATCGGCACATCGAGCTTATCTTTGCCGCGTACGCCGTCGCGCAGGGCGGTCATCTCCGGTCCACGCACGATGGCATCCGTCCAGCTGAAGCAGGAGATTTGCGTTTTCACCGGATTTTCCGGCAGCGGCATGCGTTCGATGGTGATGGTGTAGGTCGATTCGCGTGCGCCGCTGTTACCGCCGTTAATGCCGACGTTGCCGGTCAGGATCGGCAGCATGGCGATGGCGCGGGACGTTTGCTCCCCGTTTGCCTGACGCTGCGGGCCCCAGCCCTGGCAAATGTAGGCCGGTTTCGCCGAACCGATTTCACGGGCCAGCTTAATGATGCGTTCGGCAGGGATGCCCGTTATGCGAGACGCCCAATCCGGAGTTTTCGCGGTTTTGTCATCACCCTGGCCGAGAATATAGGCTTTGTAATGACCATTAGCTGGTGCGCCTTCCGGCAGGGTTTTTTCGTCATAACCCACGCAGTATTTATCGAGGAAAGGTTGATCGACCAGATTTTCATTAATCAGCACCCACGCAATACCTGCCACCAGCGCGGCATCGGTGCCCGGACGAATCGGGATCCACTCGTCTTCACGCCCTGCGGCAGTGTCGGTATAACGCGGATCGATAACGATCATCCGCGCGTTTGACCGTTCGCGCGCCTGCTCAAGGTAGTATGTGATCCCGCCGCCGCTCATGCGCGTTTCCGCCGGATTATTGCCGAACATCACCACCAGTTTGGTGTTTTCGATATCCGATGTGCTGTTGCCGTCGTTGCTGCCGTAGGTGTAGGGCATTGCGCAGGCGATCTGCGCGGTGCTGTAGGTGCCGTAGTGGCTGAGGAAGCCGCCGTAGCAGTTCATCAGGCGCGCGACCAGCGAGGCGTAAGGGGAGGAACGGGTGATGTTGCCGCCTACAATTCCGGAGGAGTAGTTAATTTAGACCGCTTCGTTGCCGTATTTTTCGACCACGCTTTTCAGACTCGCGGCGATGGTGTCCAGCGCTTCTTCCCAGGTGATACGCTCAAACTTGCCTTCTCCGCGTTTGCCCACGCGTTTCATCGGATAGTTCAGACGGTCTGGGTGATTGATGCGACGGCGAATTGAACGGCCTCGCAGGCAGGCGCGAACCTGATGGTTGCCGTAAACATCCTCGCCGGTATTATCCGTTTCAACCCAATAGACTTCGTCATCGCGAACGTGCAGACGCAGCGCGCAGCGGCTACCGCAGTTTACCGAGCAGGCGCCCCAGACGACTTTGTCTTCTGCGGGCTGAATAGCGGACTGCACAGCGGCGGCGGCGCTTTTCAGACCAAAAGGTAATGCGATCCCACCGGCGGCAAGCGCCAGAGATCCTATGGCAGTAGATTTAACCAGAGTTCGACGGCTTATCCCGCCGTGATGTTCAACTTCGGACATGACTCACCCCATCATTGTTAATAATTATTTTCACCCGTGACTACAACCGGGCTAATGATGGGGGGAGTGTTACTTATTTAGAGGTATTAAATATTAATCCTCGTCAAATCAGGGGAATTGAGTGGGAAAATCATTGCGGCTCAGCGGGCGCATTCTCCTGCGTACCTGCGCCGCTCACCGGGTAGTTGCCGCTACTGGTGCGGGTGTACAAAATTTTGAAAGTATCGTTGGCACAATGCCCAACGACCTGCGCATCCGGCTGATCGGCCTGATCGTTCGGGACGATGTTCAGGGTAAAGCCAGACTCCGGTACGCCGTTGTTGATAATCTTCTGCTGAATGTCGCTTTTCACGCGCTCGCAGGAATCCGGGGCCGCAAGAAGAGCGGGTGAAGCACTCATTAACAGCAGGGCGGTAATCCAGGGTAACCGTTTCATCTGTAGCTCCTTTTCACTGTGTAGACTGTAAGCATAGCAGGCTAGGGTAAGCTTTTGTTTTTGGGTCTGTCTTTCTGAATTGTCCTGGAGCCCTGCCTGCGTCATAAAATAAATTGCGAATAATGGTGCTGATTGTCTACCAGATAAGAAGGCAGGGTGCGTTTTGATACCTCTTGCCTGACCAGTTTTCGGTCTCGTCCCCAGATATCTTCGGCGTTGGTGATAACCTTCATAATATGTTCCGGGTTATTGAATTCCGGCAGATCGTATTCGGTATGAGAAATGGTAGACATTTTTTCAGAAATTCTTTCTGGGGTCATTACCCAGGAGAAATGCCAGCCGCCATCTTTCACAATCTTATTATTGATTTTTAGCCAGTTCCATTTAAACCATGACCAGTTTTTATCTTTGCGCGCACGCTTCCAGTTTCGGAAAGATTCAGGCTCACCGTGGAAGAAATGCTTAAGGTTGTAATAGGACGTCGCGCGCGGCAAAGTACATTTTCTAGGCGTACCATCCGTGTTGTGAACCTGGAGATTAAACTGATAGTTGAATACGTTTTGATGAATAGTCGTGCAGAGCGCGCGCGGATTAATGGCCCTGACCGTGTCGGGAGAGAAGATTTCGTCAACGTCTGACACCAGAATCAGATCGTCGTCTGCCGCGTCTTTTAACCCGTTCATAATGGAGTTGCGAAGCGCTGCTTCATTTGCCCATGCATCAACCTGGTTATTATCCGCCCGGTTTAAAATAGGCTGCGCGTCAAAAGGCACGTAAATGATTTTGTCTTTGAATTTGGCAAACTTCGTAATATCGAAATGCAATTCTCGCGGTATGCCCGTAAAAGAGTGTGTTGCTTCTACAATGACAAAACGGTCAACAACATCAGCGAGAGTATGTAATCTGATGTCGAGCAACATATCTTCGTCATAGTATAAAAAACAGTCGTAAATCATGATGTTAACCCGAAAATTTAAGAATCTAATTTTATAATAGTGTGGAATCTTCCGCGCCCAAAGTAGCCACTTTGGCAGGTCTCGTCAATGCAAACGACGGATTTATACAGCGCGAAGAGTCAAATGAAGTGCTGTTATGTAAGTTGCTGTATTTGCTAATATGATTGTATCTCTCTCTGAACGGTAAATGATGTGAACAAATACGCAGCGATAACGCTACTGGCAACGGTACTGGTGGGATGCGACAACAACACCGCGCCGCTGTCATTTACGCCAGAGATGGCGAGCTTTTCGAACGAGTTTGACTTTGATCCTCTGCGCGGGCCGGTGAAGGATTTTACCCAGACGCTATTCAACGATAAGGGTGAAGTCTCTAAACGTGTGACCGGCACGATGTCAACGGAAGGGTGTTTCGATACGCTTGAACTGCACGATCTCGAAGCGAATACGGGCGTTGCGCTGGTGCTGGATGCTAACTACTACGTCGATGCGGAAACCCAGCAGCAGAAGGTAAAGTTGCAGGGGAAATGCCAGCTGGCGGAACTGCCGTCTGCCGGCCTGACGTGGGACACCGACGATAACGGGTTTGTGGTTGCAGCGCACAGTAAAGAGATGGAAGTGAAGTACCAGTATGACGCCGACGGCTACCCGCTGGGTAAAACTACGGTTTCCGGCGACCAGCGTTTATCGGTCAAGTCGGTGCCTTCGAAAGATCTGCGCAAGCGCATGGATTATACGGCGGTAAGCCTGTTGAACGATAAACCGATGGGCAATGTAAAGCAGAGCTGTGATTACGATCGCCACAACAACCCGGTGAACTGTGAGCTGGTGATAACAGATGACAGCGTCAAACCTGCCGTTGAGCGCAAGTACACCATCAAAAACAGCATTGAATATTATTGAGAATAAAACCGCGCAGGTTACTGCGCGGTAGGTTTAAGCAGGCTGGCGGAGGAGGACTTATGCCCGGCCAGATGCTGATGCTGGAAAATGCACATGCGTATGGTGTTACGGTATTCGCCGTTAATAAAGAACTCATGGATCAGTTCACCTTCCACCATAAAGCCCAGCTTACGGTAGATATGAATCGCTTTTTCGTTCTCTTTGTCGACGATAAGGTAAAGCTTGTAGAGATTCAGGACGTTAAACCCGTAATCCATCGCCAGCTTTGCCGCTCGCGACGCAAGACCTTTCCCCTGGTGCTCCGGTGAGATAATGATCTGAAATTCCGCCCGACGGTGAACGTGGTTGATCTCAACCAGTTCAACCAGCCCGGCTTTTTCACCTTCGCACTCCACCACAAACCGGCGTTCACTCTGATCGTGGATATGCTTATCGTAGAGATCGGACAGCTCGACAAACGCCTCATAAGGCTCTTCAAACCAGTAGCGCATCACGCTGGCATTGTTGTCGAGCTGGTGAACAAAGCGTAAATCTTCGCGCTCCAGCGGACGGAGCTTAACGTCACACGGCGTCGACATTACGGTGCTACCGTGCGGCCAGTGCGACGATCGAGACAGCGCAGGGTGTTAGGCTCCCAGTAAGCGTTGACGTTGGCACTTTGCTGGCATTTGTCGCGGGCATCAAACGCGACGTCTTCTTTATCCCACTCTTTCTCCACGCGCTTATTCACTTTCTGACGCAGGCTGCGGGTGTCATTCCATTGTTCTTTGTCCATGGCAGCATTCTGGCGGCTTTGCGCGCTGTCACCAGACTCAATGATGAGTTTGCTGGTTTCGGCTGATGCCGTTGCGGCGAAGGCGAACGAGGACAGTGCCAGTGCGGCTGTCAGACAAAGGCGTTTGCTTAATGTAGTCATAGCGTTTCCTTTAAACGGGTGCAGAGAATCGGATTACCCCGTTGGATTCTACACCAATCCGAAAGGGTGTCATACCCGCGCGGCAGGTATGGGAACGATGTGAACATTATCGTGTATGATGTCTAAATCAATCCTCACGAAACGAGAAAAATGTTCAAAACGACGCTGCTTTTTTTCGCGACCGCGCTGTGCGAAATCATCGGATGCTTTTTGCCGTGGCTCTGGCTAAAGCGGGGCGCTTCCGCGCTGCTGCTGATCCCGGCGGGTGTGTCCCTGGCCCTTTTTGTCTGGCTGCTCACCCTGCATCCGGCCGCCAGCGGGAGGGTATATGCGGCCTACGGCGGAGTGTACGTCTGTACCGCGCTGCTGTGGCTGCGCGTTGTCGATGGCGTCCGGCTAAGCCTGTATGACTGGGCAGGCGCGCTGATTGCCCTGTGCGGCATGTTGATCATCGTGGCCGGTTGGGGACGCGCATAAGCGTCCTTATAGTGTGATCGCCCGCTGATTTTACGATCATTATACTTGTATGGTAGTAGTGTGGTTGCGTAAATTTCCTGCATCACAACGAGCGATGTAAGGAAATGGATTATGAAGATTGTCGGGGCTGAAGTATTTGTCACCTGCCCGGGGCGTAACTTTGTCACCCTTAAAATTACGACCGATGAGGGCATTGTCGGCCTGGGTGATGCCACGCTGAACGGACGCGAACTTTCCGTTGCCTCTTACCTGAAAGATCACCTGTGCCCTCAGCTGATTGGCCGCGATGCGCACCGCATCGAAGATATCTGGCAGTTCTTCTATAAAGGCGCTTACTGGCGTCGTGGTCCGGTCACCATGTCAGCGATTTCTGCCGTGGATATGGCGCTATGGGACATTAAGGCGAAAGCCGCGAACATGCCGCTCTATCAGCTTCTGGGCGGGGCTTCCCGGGAAGGGGTGATGGTTTATTGTCACACCACCGGGCACACCATTGACGACGTGCTGGAAGATTATGCCCGTCATAAAGAGATGGGCTTCAAGGCAATTCGCGTGCAGTGCGGCGTGCCGGGAATGAAAACCACCTACGGCATGGCCAAAGGCAAAGGGCTGGCGTATGAACCTGCGACCAAGGGCGCCTGGCCGGAAGAGCAGTTGTGGTCCACCGAGAAATACCTCGACTTCACGCCCAAACTGTTCGACGCAGTGCGCAGCCAGTTCGGTTTCAGTGAACATCTCCTTCACGACATGCACCACCGTCTGACGCCCATCGAAGCGGCGCGGTTCGGCAAAAGTATTGAAGATTACCGCCTGTTCTGGATGGAAGATCCGACTCCCGCTGAAAACCAGGAGTGTTTCCGCCTGATCCGCCAGCACACCGTCACGCCAATTGCGGTGGGGGAAGTGTTCAACAGCATCTGGGACTGCAAGCAGCTGATTGAAGAGCAGCTCATTGACTATATCCGCGCCACCATAACCCATGCGGGCGGCATCACCGGGATGCGTCGCATTGCGGACTTTGCCTCACTCTACCAGGTGCGTACCGGCTCACACGGCCCGTCGGATCTGTCGCCGATTTGCCACGCCGCGGCGCTGCATTTTGACCTGTGGGTACCGAACTTTGGTGTGCAGGAGTATATGGGTTATTCAGAGCAGATGCTGGAAGTGTTCCCGCACAGCTGGCGCTTCGATAACGGCTATATGCACCCGGGCGACAAGCCAGGGCTGGGCATTGAGTTTGATGAGAAGCTGGCAGCGAAATACCCGTACGATCCGGCTTATCTGCCGGTGGCCCGTCTGGAAGACGGCACTCTCTGGAACTGGTAAACGAGGAGCGAATGATGAAAAGCGTAGTGATCCAAGAGCCGAATGCGCTGGAGATTGCGGAGCGTCCTCTCCCGTTGCCGGGGGCAGGCGACGTCCGCGTCAAAATTAAACTCGCCGGTATCTGCGGTTCAGACAGCCATATCTATCGCGGGCATAACCCGTTTGCAAAATATCCGCGGGTAATCGGTCACGAATTCTTTGGCGAAATAGACGCGGTTGGCGAAGGCGTGGAGGGCACCCGACTGGGTCAGCGCGTTTCGGTGGATCCGGTGATCAGCTGCGGGCACTGCTACCCCTGTTCCGTTGGTAAACCGAACGTTTGCACCTCGCTGGTGGTGCTGGGCGTCCATCGCGACGGTGGTTTCAGCGAATACGCCGTCGTGCCGGCGAAAAATGCCTGGCACATTCCGGATGCGATCCCTGACAAACACGCGGTGATGGTTGAGCCATTCACCATTGCCGCCAACGTGACGGGGCAGGCGAAACCCACCGAACAGGACGTGGCGCTGATCTACGGCGCAGGCCCGATGGGGCTGGTCACCGTGCAGGCGCTGAAGGGCGTTTACAAGGTGAAGCAGGTCATCGTGGTAGATCGCATTGATGAGCGGCTGGAGATGGCGCAACGCAGCGGCGCAGACTGGGTCTTCAACAACGGCGAGCAGTCGTTACAGACTGCGCTGGATGAAAAAGGCATCAAGCCGACATTAATCATCGATGCTGCCTGTCATCCGTCCATTTTGCAGGAAGCGATTACGCTGGCGTCTCCGGCGGCGCGCATCGTGCTGATGGGATTTTCCAGCGACCCGAGCCAGATCGTGCAGCAGGGGATCACCGGCAAAGAGCTGTCGATCTTCTCTTCGCGCCTGAATGCCAACAAATTCCCGGTGGTCATTGACTGGCTGGAAAAAGGGCTGATCGACCCTGAAAAACTGGTCACCCATACATTTGACTATCACCACGTTACAGACGCCATCGAACTGTTTGAAAAAGACCAGCGGCAGTGCTGCAAAGTCTTGCTCACGTTCGACCAATAATAATTCACGCGGTAAAGAGCCTGCGAAGACAGGCTCTAAGTGGTACGCATCTTACCTTTCAGAGATAGCCATTATGACTCAAGCACAACCTCAAAGAAGTACGTCAGATTTGGTGAAAGCCGCCGTATCTGGCTGGCTGGGCACCGCCCTGGAATTTATGGATTTTCAGCGCTACGATTGGTATGTATAGGATATACAAAGATATTATGCAGCAGGCCTGTTGCTGTGGGGCATCGTTGGGGCAAAGTCGCTTAATTTTGAGCTCAACAATGCTATCTGGTCCAGGTTGTTTTCCTCCATCCACTTTCCGTAAACCTGAAAAACCATTTGAGCATCGGCATGGCCCATCTGGTTAGCAATGAAGTTCGGGTTTGCTCCTGCCGAAAGTGACCAGCATGCATAGGTGTGTCTCGACTGATAAGATTTCCGGTGGCGAAGCCCGGCTCTTTTCATCGCTGCATCCCACGAATTCCCTATGGAATTGATGGAGAAGTGCTTGCCGTAATTCCCGGCCCTGGCTGTCAGCGACGGCAGGAAGACGAACGTGCACTTACTGAATTCTTTCTTTCCGTACTCCCTCAGCTTAACGGCTACGTTATGCTCCTGAGAGAGGCGGGTCATTTCATACTGGCTTTTGAACGCCTCGAGTGCAGGCTCGATCAGGTGCACAACCCGGTTAGTGCCAGCATTGGTTTTCGGCAGAGTGAATATCCCTTTCTGAGTCAGGCTCCTTCTTACTGTGAGAGTCCCCGCCTTTAAGTCCACATCCTCCCAGGCAAGCCCGCATAGTTCACCCGGCCGCAATCCGGTGTAAACGGCGATAGCCCAAAGATTTTTACTCTGCTGATGATGGCAGGCGTCTATCAGGCGTGGGAATTCTTCTCTGGTGATAGGGTCAGGATCCGGGCGTGACTCTCGCAGTGGTGCAATTCCCGTCATCGGTGACCTTGAGATATACCCGTTTTCAACTGCAAACTGGAATATGCCAAACAGCACGGTCATATAGTTGTTCACCGTGACAGAGGATCGACCCCTCTTTGCCGTTTTATGTCCCTTCTTCATGACCTGATAACCGGTCAGCAATTCCTTTCTAACTTCCAGCATGCTCTCTTTTGTTATTGAAGAAAGAAGGGCGCCATGGCCAATGATAGCCATGACATTAGCAATCACGCGAGCATAAGTATTTAGCGATGATTCAGCCACCTCCATTTCTTTCAAAGCGAGCCACCTTCCAGCAAGCTCTCCGATCGTCACCTCCTGCCTTGATTCTCCAAAGCGTTGTAGGTTTTTAGAGTTAGGAAACTGAGACGAATAGATGAAGGTGCCGGTCTTGATCGCATAGCATATTGATGTGCGAAGCTCGCCAGCAACCTTCCTGTTTTTCGGTGTGTCCGGAACACCAAGGCCTTCCCTGACCCTGACCCCTTTATAGGTAAACCACAGCCGCAATGTGCCGCCGTGGTTCTCAACCCCGGTTGGATATTTAGACATGCCTTTTCCTCTCTGTTAAAGGTATGGCTATTTAAGCAGATTTCTGGCGGGGGATCGCCGGGCGCTGACGCTCTACCCAGTTATCGACCTCGTGGCGGTTATAGAGGATAGGGGAGTTATCCTTCGGCTGGCAGTCGCCGGAGTAGTGCTTGTACTCGCGCCCCTCCATCCATGACAGGGTGCGGGCTGACTTAATCGCGTTCTTTGTCAGGCCGGTCAGCGCGATCAGCAACTCCTCAGAAACCCATTTGTTTGGTACCAGATGAATAATGTCGCTCATGGTTTTCTCCAGGCAAAAAGAAGCCGCCCGTAGGCGGCAATAACATCAAGGGATGTGAGGCGGTGCTTTCGCACCCAATAGCCAGCTCATAACTGGCTATCAGTTGCGTCAATCGTCTTCATCTTCGTCCCAGTCCTCGTCGTAATATGGCGAGGCGAGAAGTGGGTTGGTTGCTGAGAGAATCTCTCCGGCGGCGCCCTGCCGCTGAAGTCGACGAAGCGCTTCGTATAGCTCAAAGGCCTCGGTTCGCTCGTCACCTATATCGAGGGCGCATGCAACCTTGTGCGCCTCGGTGACTAGGGTTGATAGCTGGTTTCGGATGTCATGAATGGTGCTCATAGTTCTCCTCATGCCGCACGCTGGGCGCGCAGCTTCTTCAGGTGTTCTGCTGTTTCGATTTCTTCGGCGATCCGCTCGGCCTGTGCTTTGGTCAGCGGCTCGAAATCCTGATTAAAGCGTCCCATGCTGGCAATGCAGGTGCGGCCGTTGCGGATGTAGTGGATGACTTCGTGGGTAGCGCGGAGGATTTTGCAGGGTTCACCGAACATGTCGGCGTACCAGGTATTAGGCTGTATTATCCTGAACATGGGGCACCACCTTAAATTCGATTACCCAGACCCATGGGTTGGCCTTCCAACTCTCCTCGCCGTAGATTGATTCCCACAGGTACTTAAATGCGCCTGTTGCCGTTGGTCTTCCAGTCATATTGTGGTCTGCAATGCAGTCGTAACAGTCCTGTGAGTCAGCAAGTGCATCCATGTCGATGCCTTCCGCTTCTGCATCCGCTTCACTGATGCCATTCAAGCGCTCAATCCGCACACCGGTAATCTCCAGCAGAATGCGACAGGCTGCGCGAGGCATGTGGATAGATGGTTTCCAGCACGAACGGCCATCTTCATAGCCATCGTCATCACCCCAGGTAAAATCCCCGTCTGCTGCGTAGATAGCGTGACCAGAGTAGAAACCATTACCAAACGGCATTTCGTTAATGGCTGTGGCAGGACGATCAGGACTCCATGGCTGAATGCGACCGTCTTCATCCAGTTCATGACTCACTACGCCCCACGTTTCCCGTACCCAGATGCGATCGCCAACCAGACCGAATGGACAATTACTGGCAAGACTGTGTCCTGGAATTGCAGGAACAGATTTCATGCTCCTGACCCATCCAGCACCGTATACCTCATAAAAACTACCATTGAGGACAGGCTGTACCTTCATGATCCTGCGTGTCTGCGTCTTCCGACCGCCGAGGATGGCGCGCACCATCTCTCCGTTGAAAATCATTCCGCGCTCTTTCACTGGATCCCCCTCTGCTTGTTTCTTAATTCGATCACGCCCTGGCACTCCGCACACGTTTGGCAGCCGGGAACGGCAGCGCGCCGCGGTGCCGGGATATCCTCGCCGCATTCCGCGCAATGCTCAGCTGATACGGCGTTGCGGTTGATCCGGTGAGCTGAAAGGGCCGCGTTACGCTGAAGCTCTTCAATCTCTGCTGCTGTGTCGATGATGTCCATGGTCACTCCTTACTCGCGGTTTGGCCGTGATTAGCGAATACGCCATGTCGTGCATTTCTAAATGACTCTACGGCTTGAATTGCATCTTCAATATTTTCAAATTTACCCAAGTGATATTTCTTTCTGTCAAACATGCACTGGGAGTGCCATTTCTTAGTTTTATTGCACCAACTGACACCTTTGTGACCGCTTTTGTTGGTCTTGCGCAGCTTTTGGTTATGCATGTTTTGGGTGTGAGTCGCTGGGCGTAGATTTGCGATACGATTGTCGGTACGAACGCAGTTGATATGGTCAAGATGACTTGGAGGGAATTCGCCAAACATGTAAAGCCAGGCCAATCTGTGCGCCAAGTAATTCTTCCCGTCGAGCTTAATCCCGATGTAACCATTGCAGGTCAGGCTGTCAGCTGGCATTCCCGGCTTTATGCAATAAGCGGTGGATTTTATCCAAGTAAACGATCCAGTAAGCGGGTCATAATCTAAGCACTCCTTAAGTCTTGCCTGAGTAATCATGGTCAATGCTCCAGGAACTGTCGGTTAATTCGGTTGAAGGTGAACGCCAGCAATAAAAAAGGCCGCGATAGCGACCTGGCGATTAGCGCCTTGATACTGGCGTTGTCTGTTTCTGGTGTCATGCGGCCTCCGTTTTCACAACATCAATGGCGCAGCCGGGAAGCAATTTTCTGGCGGCTAACTCGTTTTCATGTGGAAAGTTAAGTCGCGCATATGCGCCGAACAGCTCGCGAGCAGACTCGTCGTAAGCGCGAGCGGCCTCTTCCGCCGAACGGTAGTAGCCTAGGTGGCGGCGCTCACGGCCTATTGTGATATTTGCACGGTATGGTTTTGATAAGTTATTAGCCCGAGAGACGCCTTTATATCCCGTTAAATTCGCTCTGCTTAACTCTCTGTTATGTTGGTTCTGATTTAGCGTAGCCATACGCAAATTGGACCATCGGTTATTCGTGCCGTCATTATCAACATGATCGATGTGATACTTTGGCCATTCACCTGTCACCATCAGCCAAATGAGACGATGCGCGCGATAGAGGCGGCCAATCCTAACTTTGACGTAAAGCTTTCTACCGTTCCCACAAACCGAGCCAGCAACACTACCTTTCTGGACTTTTTTGCGACAAGTCTTCCAGGTCAGCAGCCCTGTTGTGGGGTCATATCCCAGAAGCTCTCTAACCATTTCGGCAGTTAATTCAGGGCAATTTCTACTCGGCATTTTCATATCTCCCCGGAACAAGCTTCACATCGCCATCAACTTCATTCCCCCAAGCATCCCAGCCCGGCGCCGCGCTGCGGCTAAACAGCTCAATGCGCGGCACATCTCCGTAAAGCAGTTCAAGTCGGTGGCGCACTTCCCATGGCTTTTCGCTGTGCGCGCCCAGCGGGCTGTAGACCACCTGCTTAATCCCGGCGTGCTTTCGCTCCAGTCCGGTGCCGCGGGTGGCAATCAGCAGATCTTCGGTATTGGCCCGGGTGTGGTTGCCGCCGTTCATGCGCGTCTCGGCGTTAAGCAGATCGAGGAAGTCGTAAAAGTCGGTGATTTCACCCTCGGCCAGCGCCTTGTTGATGCGCAGTTCCGCGTTCTGATTCAATTTCACCCAGGTAAAGCCTTTCATCGTGCGAACGGTAAAGCCCCAGGCCTCGGCAAGTTCGATAGCCTCCTGGTTATGTGTGCCGGTGTACCACATCGCCAGCACCGCGTTATCGGCGGCAAGTTCCCACACTGGCAGGCGCTTGATGTCGATTAACTTCATGGTGGAGTAGTGGTCGGTGGCGGCCCCGTTGCTGATGGTATTGCCGTAAGACCATGGTGGATCGACATACAGAAGTGAGTATTTCGCTGTCATGCCGCCTCCTGCCTTTCCCGATATTCCTCAGCGAGCCGCTGCGCCTTTAAAGGATTACTGACCACTTCACCCCATGGCATTAGCCAGCCGTTACCAATAAAGGGAAGGCACAGTGTGCCAACCATGATGTCGTCGTGAGCGTGAGTCATAGGATGGACTCCATTTCGTCGATGTAGAGGCCCTGAGCAATCAGGCGGCTACGGCGGGCGGCACGTTGAATGCACTCCTGTCGTCTACCTTCCTGCGACTGCTCAATGGCGCGCCGGGTGAACAGGCGTGATTTGCCCTGTGGTGTTACGACCTTTGGCTTCGTGACCAGGTCGAAAGTGCGGTCGCAGATGCCGTCCTCGTTGATCCATTTTTCCGACTCAACGATCTGAGCTATCTGTCCGGAGCCGCGGGTAATGCCGTTGGCAACCCGGTTAAACTCGATGAGCGTTACGCCGAACTTCTCGGCTATTTCGCTACCGGTGACCGGGCGGCCGCGCGTCTGAATCATCCAGATAACGCGCTCACGGAGGCCAGAGAATTGCCCGGTTCGCCCGGGCCGACGATAGAAGGGTGTGCGTTTCATGCTGCACGCTCTGTGATTTTCAGAATTTCCGATTCCAGATCTGCAAGGAAGCTCTTAACCTCAGACTCGATTTCGCGCGCCAGCTCTTCATCGAAATGAATTCGCTTCTTGAAATAGGCGAGGTCAGGAGGCAGGCGATCATCGAAACTAACGAAATCACACCATTTCCGCCCGGTGCACATCATCTGCGCATGCATTTGCAGCATGTACTGGCGCTTTGGCTCGCCAGTTTTCAGCGTTTCAAGATGGGTCCAGGTGTTGGGGCACTTGATTTCGATAAGCCCGTCGTCGGTGACAAGTCCGTCCGGGCTGGCTGCGAATCCGGGTATGGTTGGGTGATCGATGAGTCCAACTTCAGTGATTGCCGCATCGAACTCATTCAGGGCGTACATTTCGCGCGCCACTGGCTCAAGTTCAGTGCCGCGCATCATCGCGGCATTCGAAAACCCTTCCTCCAGCTTCCCGGTCAGCCGTTGGCAAATCAGCTCGGCCATGTAGTTCTGGCGGCTGGTGGAGTAGCCCGACTTAGTCCGGGCCATGACATCAGCCAGGCGACTCGCTGTGACCTTGCCGCAGCGCGCAGCAAACCATTCAGGGGTGCGTTGCTCCATCATTCAGCCTCCATCTCTGCGACATTGACAGGTTCGGCGTTGTCGACAGCAAGACTCATGTCATACATACGTCGTTTCTCAACTGCGCCGATCACCTGCTTCTCTTCAGCGCTCAGCGCCACCCAGAACTCCTGATACTTAACGGTTCCAAGGCGCGCGGCGGACTCACCTTTTGCGATCAGATCCGGGCGACGGCTATCTGATTCATGGCCCGCATGAACCTCTGCCGTTGTTCCTTCAATCACTCGCTCTGCCTCGTCCTGGTCGAAGATGCCAGCGAAACCAAAGGCCAGGCGCGCGCATTGGATAAGTGTCTTATGGCGAAGCATGCGGGTAGGGTGGGACTGCCAGGGTTGAGTATTGCGTTTACACTCTCCCATGTACTCGGTGACGATGGTCGGGTGCTTACGGTCTTTGCGGTAAATCTTGCAGGTACACGCGCCTTCCTCCTTGTCGTAAGAGAACTCCATGCCGTCAAACTGAGGATGTTCGTTGATAATGCGAGCCCATCCATCAACGCCGACAACCGGGACAATCCCGCCTTTATCTGGGAAGGCATAAATCTCTTTTGTCCATGGGTTCAGGCCGTACTGGTTGGCGACGATCAACAGGGCTGTAAACTGCTCGTCCGTGACGTTGCCACCTTTGAACGCTGTATTCTTCAGCGTATTCATCAGGTCTGTACCGGCATCCATGCCGAGGCGTGCGGCCAGTTTCCCGGCCATGGTGGAAAGTGCAGTACTCATTGTTAAATCCCTCAAAAATTAAAACGGGCAGCCGGTACGGTGTTCCCAGTCGTATTCCGCCTGGGCGTAAGCAACTGCCGAAATGAAATCGTTGTAGGCCTCGCCAGCTTTATCGCTGCGAAGTCCTTCGTATGGGCTGGAGTCAATCGGGACCGAGAAGTGGAAGAGGCCGGACGGCTCTTTTGGCATCATGTCGATGATTTTCTGCGCCCGGTCGTCGATCCATTTCTCTTTCTCGTCGGTGAGCTGCTGCTCAACCCAGCACCGATCTTCGATGCGGTCGTAAGTGAGGTATGCGTTCATGGTTGCCTCAGTAATGAATTTTCGCGCATGGGATCAGGTCATCCTTCAGTGCGGTAAGAACTTCGATAGCCTGCTCGCGGGTTAAACTGGTGTGGCTGGTGAGTGCGTTAACGATGTTGGTGCCGACCGTCTTGCGATGCTTTACATCAGCTTCGCGCTTTGCCTGTTCGTCGGCGATGCGCTTCTCTTCGGCCAGGCGTTTCTCTTCTGCCTGTTTTGCCTTGAGGCGCTCAGCTTCCACTGCCGCTGCTTTTTCGCGTTCCGCCCGGGCTTCTGCTTCCTGCTTCTCACGTGCCGCACGCTGTTCCGCTTCGATGCGCTGGCGCTCCGCAGCTTCAGCACGCGCTTTCTCCTCAGCTTCTCGTCGTGCTGCGGCTTCGAGTTCAGCCTTCGCATTTTGCTCTGCATCACGACGAGCCTGTTCTGCCGCTTCCCGGCGAATATTTTCCTCACGTTCCAGGCGAGCTTTTTCTTCCGCTTCTTTACGAAGGCGCTCAAGCTCTGCTGCTTCATGCTCACGCTGCTTTGCGACGATCAGGGCAGCTTCAAGCTGTTGGATGGTGGTGTCTTTAGCCACTCCAGCTTCAGCTGCTAATTCCTGCCAGCTGTCATCAAGTGCAACAGCTTTTGCTGACTCAATGCGCTGCTGAATTTCAACTGACGGCAGGTAGCTACCCACGCCATCAATCACATCAGCCAAAGATCGCAAATCAGCAAGCCGCTGCTGCAGCGCTTCCTTTCTTGCCGACTCGGCGTTTTCCCAGTCAGTGAGCGGTTTGCGTACTTCATCCTTCAGCGCGTCCAGCCGTTCACGCACAATGCGGCGGCTTTCGTCGATCTGCTTCGGCAGGGCTTTAAGCTCAGCTACCAAATCCTTGCCGGCGTTGTCGATGTAGGTTTTGGAACGGGCAACCTTGCGCGCCATGGATGCGATAGCGTCGCGGCCTTTACGGGTCGACACATCCGGTACCAGGCTGCGAGCTTCTTTCTCGATCGCCTCAATAATCGGGTCGAGCTGCTCTTTGGTGGTGAATACCGCCATTGCGTTCTGTTTCTCAATGACGATTAAGTCCGTTACTTCGCTCATGGTTTCTCCTGAAATTTGGATGTGCAGATCCCGCCCGCAGAAGCCAGGCCGATCGGTTGAATAGGGTGGTTAGTGCTGGATGGGGTTGCCGTGACCGTCCAGAAGAACGTCAATCACGCAGTCACTGAGGCGGATGATTTCTGCATCGGTGTGCAGGTACACCCATTTGCGCTCCTGAATGACTGCTGACACGCGATAGGTTCGGCCTTCATGCATTGCCATCATGCCGGGCGTGACGCACTGACGAATGAGCGGGGTAGTGCCGTAGTGGTGCATCATTTTTTCCCCTCCACCTGAGCCAGTAAGCCAGCAACGTGCATCTGCCAGCGGTTCAGTGTCATCTTTTCACGCGGGCTTGATACCGACGTCAGCTGCCACTCGTTTTCGTTGAGCTTTTTGGCGGTGTACTGCTTGCCGTTATGGGTGATTGTCATGATGCCTCCCGGGCGCGGAGCATCTCGTCGGCCATTTCGTAGGCCAAGCCAGGAATAGCACCCTGCGGTTCATGCGCTGCTATCATTGCCTGCATAGCCTTAGCTGCGAAGTAGTCACGCAGCGTCATGCCCGGGCCAGAGTATTTGGAGTCGTAATTATCATCTCGGGTTGGAAACGCCTGTTCGTATTCTTTATTGCTCATAAATCCTCTTGGCCTTATCGCGGCGAACGGAACGGTTAATACAAGACTTCAACGCATTTATTCAGTGTTTCAATGGGCGGTGGATGGCCGCCGGTTGTTATAACTAAGCCGCCTCGGTGAAGCGACTGAGGTATGAAAAAACCCGCCGTAGCGGGTCTTCAGAAATAGTCTTTATGGTCGTGCATCGCTCGCTGGAGGATCACCTTTGCATCTTCAAAGCTGGCAGATTCAAAAGCCTCTCTTATGGCCTTAGCCAGGCAAGTCGCATCGCTTTCATAGTCATCAGCTCTGCTTTTGAAGTGGTTTACTGAATTTGGCCACCTGAACAGAGGTGATATGCTCACCTCAGAACAACACAGGTGTCATAATGAAAAAAAGAAATTTCAGCGCAGAGTTTAAACG